>CAZAZB010000143.1:0-9465 GCA_964489485.1 uncultured Pseudomonadales bacterium
GGGTCTCCCAGAGGATTGGTTGTACCCGTCATCCGCGAGGCAGATAGTCTGACCCTTGCCGAGTTGGAAGATCAGGTAAGGGAGTATGGGGTGAAGGCCCGTGATGGAAAATTGTCGATCGATGATATGACCGGCGGCACATTTACAATTTCTAATGGTGGGGTTTTCGGGTCGCTATTGTCGACACCCATCCTGAATCCACCGCAAACCGGCATACTGGGCATGCACAAGATTCAGGAGAGGGCGATGGTCGTAGACGGTGAAGTCCAGGTCAGGCCGATGATGTATCTCGCCCTGTCCTACGATCACAGGATTATTGATGGACAAGAAGCTGTCCGGTTTCTGGTGACCATCAAGGATTTTCTCGAAGAACCCGCCAGAATCTTATTGGACATTTAGATGCAGGCCCAGGTGGAAACGACCCCGGGTAATATCTAACAAGTAAAACAGGAATAAGTATGTCGACTAAATTTGATGTCATTGTAATTGGTGCAGGACCTGCCGGGTACCACGCTGCCATTCGAGCAGCTCAACTGGGTTTGAATACGGCTTGCATAGACAAGTGGATCGATAAAGAGGGTAATGCTTCCTATGGTGGCACCTGCCTCAATGTTGGCTGTATCCCCTCCAAAGCATTGTTGGATGCATCACATAAATATGTTGAAGCAACGGAGCATTTTGAAGAAATCGGGATAATCGCCAAAAATGTGAAGATTGATGTTCCCGTTATGATCGCTCGAAAAAATACGGTTGTTGCCAACCTTACGAAAGGTGTTGCAGGGCTACTAAAATCAAATGGTGTGACGACCCTCGAAGGGTCTGCAAAGTTAGGTGCCGCCCGTTCAGTTGAGTTCACCGCCCATGACGGCAAGACACAATCTCTAGAGGCGGACAACATTATCATTGCAACGGGTTCTGTCCCTGTGCAAATTCCCCCATGTCCGCTAACGGAAGGGCTAATTATTGATTCCACCGGTGCGCTTGAATTGGAAACTGTGCCAAAACGGCTAGGTGTGATAGGTGCAGGCGTCATTGGCCTTGAATTGGGTAGTGTCTGGAATCGACTCGGGGCTGACGTTGTTGTACTTGAAGCACTCGATGAATTCCTGCCCATGGCTGATACACAAGTAGCCAGGGAAGCGCTGAAACAATTCAAAAAGCAGAAGATGGACATCCGGCTTGGTACTCGAGTGACAGGTAGCGAGATCAAGGGGAAGAAAGTCATTGTTTCTTATTCAGACTCCGAAGGAGAGAAAACAGAAACATTCGATAAGCTAATCGTCGCTGTTGGGCGCAAACCCTTCACGGAGGAATTGTTAGCAGCGGATAGTGGTGTCACATTGGATGAGCGAGGGTTTATCTTCGTCAATGATCTCTGCGCGACGGATGCACCCGGGGTATACGCGGTGGGTGATGTTGTGCGTGGTCCCATGCTTGCCCATAAAGGAATGGAAGAAGGTATTATGGTGGCAGAAAGAATCGCAGGGCAAAAACCTGTTGTGAATTATGATTGTGTACCTTCAGTGGTTTATACACACCCGGAGATCGCATGGGTTGGGCGTACAGAACAGGAACTAAAGGCAAGCGGTGATGACTATCAGGTAGGTAGTTTCCCCATGGCTGCAAGCGGTCGGGCGATGGCGAGCAACGACACGATTGGTTCGGTCAAGGTAATAGCCGACACGGAGACAGATCGTATACTGGGCGTACACATGATCGGCGCGCATGTCTCCGAGTTGATCGCAGAGGCGGTCATCGCGATGGAGTTTGGCTCCAGTGCGGAAGATCTTGGTTTAACCATGTTTGCCCATCCGACCCTGTCAGAGTCACTACATGAGGCAGCACTTGCTGTTTCCGGTCATGCCATCCACATTGCAAATAGAAAGAGAAAGAAGAAGTAACGATAGGGATCAGTTATTTTCTCAAACAATTTTTAATCTAACCCATTTTTTACAACAAGCGTTAAGGAACTCGAAGTTATGAATCTTCATGAATATCAGGCGAAACAAATTTTTGCCGAATATGGTCTACCCGTTTCAAAGGGTATCGCGGTGGATACTGCAGATGAAGCAGTTGCAGCGGCAAATGAACTGGGGGGCGATCGCTGGGTGGTTAAGGTCCAGGTACATGCCGGTGGTCGTGGAAAGGCGGGCGGAGTGAAACTGGTGTCCAGTGAAGACGAGATCCGGGAATTTGCGAAACAGCATATTGGTACTAATCTCGTGACCTTCCAGACCGACGAAAAAGGCCAGCCCGTTAGCAAAATTTTCGTCGAAGAGTGCGCTGATATCGACCGTGAACTTTACCTCGGGGCTGTCATTGATCGTTCCACTCGCCGTATAACATTTATGGCATCGACAGAAGGTGGTGTCGAAATCGAGAAGGTGGCAGAAGAAACGCCGGACAAAATATTGCAAGCGGAAATCGACCCCGCAGTCGGTGCCTCGGCTTACCAGGGAAGAGACCTGGCATTTCAGTTAGGTCTTGAAGGTAAACAGGTTAACCAGTTTGCCAATCTATTCGTTACCCTGGCAAAAATGTTTGAGGAATGTGACCTCGCCTTGCTAGAGATCAATCCGCTGGTCGTCACCAAGGGTGGTGATGTACATTGTCTGGATGCGAAGGTGTCCATTGACGGCAACGCGCTTTATCGCCAGAAAAAGTTAGCCGCAATGCGCGATGCATCCCAGGAAGATGAAAGGGAAGAGCAGGCATCTCAGTACGGGCTTAACTATGTCGCCCTCGAGGGGAGCATCGGTTGCATGGTTAATGGCGCGGGTCTTGCCATGGGAACCATGGACCTCGTTAAATTACATGGTGGGCAACCCGCAAACTTTCTTGATGTTGGTGGTGGCGCCACCAAGGAAGCCGTCAGTGAGGCGTTCAAGATTATCCTTTCGGATAGTGCTGTCAAAGCAGTATTAATTAATATTTTCGGTGGCATAGTCCGCTGCGACATTATCGCAGAAGGCATCATTGGTGCTGTCAAAGACGTTGGCGTGAGCGTTCCGGTTGTTGTCCGTTTTGAAGGAAATAATGCTGCACTAGGCGTGAAAACGCTAGAGGAAAGCGGCGTGGACATTATAGCTGCGACCAGTTTAACGGATGCCGTGCAACAAGCGGTCAAGGCAGCGGGAGAAGTCGCATGAGTGTATTGATTGATAAAGACACAAAAGTCATCTGTCAGGGATTTACCGGGTCTCAGGGAACCCTGCATTCGGAGCAGGCAATTGCTTATGGCACAAAAATGGTGGGCGGCGTGACGCCAGGCAAGGGCGGCCAATCACACCTTGGACTGCCGGTCTTTAACACCGTCAGGGAAGCTGTTGAACAAACGGGTGCTGATGCGTCAGTGATCTACGTCCCTGCCCCGTTTGCCAAGGACGGGATTCTCGAGGCTGCTGCTGCTGGCGTCAAGTTAATCGTCTGTATCACCGAAGGTCTTCCGACATTGGATATGCTTGCAGTCAAGGCGAGTCTCGATCAGCGAGGCATTCGCTTGATCGGACCTAACTGCCCGGGTGTTATCACGCCGGGTGCATGCAAGATTGGTATCATGCCTGGCGACATTCATTTGCCTGGTAGAGTTGGCATCGTTTCCCGATCCGGTACGCTCACTTATGAAGCGGTCAAACAAACAACAGACCTTGGCTTCGGTCAAAGTACCTGTGTTGGTATCGGCGGTGATCCAATTCCTGGTAGCAATTTCATCGATATTCTAGGTATGTTTCAGGAAGATCCTGAGACTGAGGCCATCGTGATGGTCGGTGAGATTGGTGGCACAGCCGAAGAAGAAGCTGCGGCATTCATCAAGGCGAATGTGACCAAGCCGGTCGTTGGGTACATAGCAGGTGTGACCGCTCCTGCTGGTAAACGGATGGGCCACGCAGGGGCGATTATCGCTGGCGGCAAGGGAACGGCAGATGAGAAATTCGCCTCCCTGGAATCTGCTGGCGTACATACTGTGAAGAGCCTGGCGGAGATCGGGAATACACTAAAAGAAGTCACCGGCTGGTAGGGCGGATTCTACTTTTCAGTCGAAATTTTCCGATAGAGTAAGAAGAGGCGGTCGACGGATCGCCTTTTTTATGAGGCTTTCTCGGTAAATATTTAGGATGCGGGGTTGAAATTGCACAGAAACACCCCAAATTTGCCCAAGAGCTATTGATTAAGAGCTATTGATTAAGAGCTGTTAGTTAAGAGTCACTCATTAAGATCTACTCATTAAGAGCGACTAATTGTCATTATTTTTGTTAAGGAATAAATATTACACATGTCTACAGAAGCTAAAAAACCTGCGAAAGGTAACGATTCCAGTAAAGCCAAATCATCCAAGTCTAAATCTACTGCGGCTAAAACCAAAAAAGAAACGAGCTCAGCGACAGCAAAAAAGGAGACGCTTGGATTTCAGTCAGAGGCAAAACAGCTTCTCCACTTGATGATCCACTCGCTATATTCGAATAAGGAAATTTTCTTAAGAGAATTGATTTCCAATGCTTCTGATGCGATCGATAAGCTGAGATTTGAATCCTTGTCAAAACCAGAACTTGTTGGAGAAAATAACGATTTCAGTATCTCTATCGATGTAGACAAGGAGGCAAAAACGATCACTATTTCTGATAATGGCATTGGCATGGATCGGGATGATGTTATTTCCCATCTGGGAACCATAGCCAAATCTGGAACCTCCCAATTCCTTGAAGCATTAACCGGCGACCAGCAAAAAGATGCTCAACTCATCGGTCAGTTTGGTGTTGGCTTTTATTCCTCTTTTATTGTTGCAGACAAGGTGACAGTTGAAAGTCGTGCGGCAGGAACAGAAGAGGGGGTTCGATGGGTTTCTGCGGGCGAAGCGGATTTCGACGTTGAGACGATTGAGAAGGCTGATCGAGGAACCTCTGTGACACTCCACCTTAAAAGTGATGAAGAGGAGTTTCTGGATAGTTGGCGGCTAAAGAGTATTGTTAAAAAATATGCCGATCATGTTTCAGTGCCAGTCAAAATGTTGAAAGAATCTATTGGTACAGAAGATGACGATGCAGAAAAAGACGCCAAAGAAGAAGTGCTCGAGTATGAAGTTGTTAACTCCGCCAAGGCTCTGTGGACGCGTTCCAGAAGTGAAGTTGAGGATGATGAGTACAAAGAGTTTTACAAACATATCTCGCATGATTTTCAAGACCCGATTACCTGGAGCCATAACAAGGTTGAAGGTAAGCTCGACTACACCAGTCTGATCTTTATTCCGGCAAAGGCCCCATTTGATATGTGGCAGCGTGAAGCACCTCGCGGCGTTAAGCTTTATGTCCAGCGAGTTTTCATCATGGATGAAGCAGAACAGTTTTTGCCCCTCTATTTAAGGTTTGTAAAGGGTGTCGTTGATTCAAATGATCTGTCCCTTAATGTCTCGCGTGAGTTGTTGCAGAAGGACCCGGCCATCGAGTCGATGCGCAATGCATTGACCAAAAGGTCTCTGGACATGCTGGATAAACTGTCGAAAAAAGATACTGATCAATACCAGGAATTTTGGAGTGAGTTTGGCCAGGTATTGAAAGAAGGTCCTGCTGAGGATATGGGTAATAAGGAAAAGATTTCCAAATTGTTGCGCTTCGCAACAACCCATACTGATTCCGAAGTGCAAGATCAGTCTCTTGATGATTATGTTGGCCGCATGGAGGAAGGTCAGGACAAGATCTATTATGTCGCGGCTGAAAATTATCATACGGCAACCAACAGCCCACACCTGGAAGTATTCAAGAAGAAAGGTATTGAGGTTGTGATCCTTTATGACAGGATTGATGAATGGCTGATGAGCCATTTGATGGAGTTTGATGGCAAACAGTTTCAGGATGTGGCGAAAGGTTCCCTGGATCTTGGCGACCTGGATGACAAGGAAGCCAAAAAAGAGAAGAAAAAAGTAGAGAAGGAATTCAAGGATCTCGTCAAACGAATTACCGAACAGCTCGGTGACAAAGTTGAAGAGGTGCGCATCACGAATCGTTTAACAGATTCACCGGCTTGTCTCGTGGTGAACGATGACGATATGGGTATGCAAATGCGCCGGATTCTTGAATCAGCAGGGCAGGCGGTGCCCGGTGCCAAGCGAATCTTTGAAATTAATCCAGAGCACCCTCTGGTTGAAAAGCTAAATGATGAACCGGATATGGATCGTTTCAGTGACCTGACGATGGTGCTCTATGAGCAGGCGATGCTTGCAGAGGGAAGTCAGCTGGAGGAGCCGGCTAGTTATGTTAAACGGCTCAATAAGTTGTTGTTAGAGCTTTCTGCTTAAAACTGATGCCTTATGTTCGAGTGCTCTGGATTTTTAAAACCAGAGCATTCGTGCAGCGTCTAATTCAGTTTTTTGTCCTTCCAGTACTTGGTGCCCTGAAGTGTTGCCTGTAGGGCAAGACCTGTTTCTGTCATCTGATAAAGACTGACACTATTGACGACGGTGCCAGAGAGATTTCCTTCAGCCCCTTTGTCACCGGATTTCGCTGCTGCATCTGCCTGACCGGAAAAATCCCATCCGGAATCAATAAATGCATTCAGCGCTTTTCGCGTATGGAAAACAAATATACCCCGAAAGTCTTTAATACCCAGACCGATGCCGACCCCAGCACTACCCATTTTCATATAAGTATCTTTTCCGGACTCGTTATCTCGCACAACACCACTACCGCCACCGGCAGACAGGAATATCACGTTAACACCGATGTTGGTGAACACGGCATAGCCAACGGCGTTCTTTATTTCTTTGCGTGTAGAGGGTTTTTCTTCGTAAAGTGCCTGTAGGACCTTGGTTCTCATCTTATCAATGTCAGCACGTTTTTTATCGGCCTTGCTAGCCAGTACCGGATTGCAGGCCAGGAGTATTACCAACGCTAAACTAAATGTTCTTACCATGATCAAATCCTATCTAAGTTGATGGCTGGTATGCGCCACCGGTGTGTTGTTCGTGTTGTCTGTCACGGAGATTGCCAATGACTGACTCTAACGCGCGGCTAAAGAGTAGCCCGTCACTTATGATGCGTACGGTTCCTTCTTTTAGTTCTTTGGCCAGACCGATGGTTGTTTTCTCAACAACCTTGACGCCCTGACGATTAACAAAGATGAACTTGTCGATTGCATTGATTTTCGCGGCCAGTTTACAGCGAGTATTTTGTTCATCTTCGCCAACAAATTCGACCCAGATCCCGACGGTCATAGCTTCTACTTGTGTGAGGTGATCTCTATCGTCTTCGGCTGATTGCTCTGTCTTCTCAATGACATTCTCATCTGAAGCGCTCGCTTCTACAGAGGAATCGTTTGTTTGATCTGGTTCGCCAACGGGCGAAATTGCATCTTCGGTTGACAAGGTTTCGCTCGTATCTTCCGTTGCATCAAAGGAAGATTCCTGTACTTCTTTGATGCCGGAAATCAGCGCATTGACGGTATCCGCATCAACAGAGGCAATCCTGAATGCCTTACGTAAGTTATTAAGCAGTCGAGGGTTCACGGTTTCGAGCCTTCCACGATCACCACTCTGCTCATGGGGCTGGATACTCCACAACAATACATCGATTGTATTGATGGCTTGCTTCCAGGCGTTACTACCGGGACCTTCTTTGAGTACCAGCATCACCATGAATTTGTGAAATGGATTTTCAAGAATATCCCGAATAAACACATCCACATCACGACCAAGAATTCGTTCCTCAATTTTTTGGCTCACGAGTTCGTGTATATCGTCGAGGCGTTCTTTTCGTTCATTTGCCTTGAGAATTGATTGTTCCAGGTGTCGAGTCTTCGCCGCTTCCCTTGCCTTGAAGGTTCGGAAGTCTTTTATCAGGTCTTCAAAGAAAGAAATGTCTTCCTTGAACTCGGCTTGAATTTTCTCGACCAGCTCCTGGATTTTTTTGTAGAGGGGATCTTCCTCAAGTTTTTCCACCTCCGTCCAGCCAATTCCGGCGGATGCAAATTCATTTAGAATGGCTCTGGCAGGGTGGTTCTCGCGATTAAAGAATGTGTTATCAGAAAGCGCTACCTTGATGATGGTGATCTGTGTTCGGCCAATGAGTTCTTTAATTGGAATAGGAACAGAATCATCATCCCAAATGGCCTCGTATAACAAGGTAACCAGATTGATCACATCGGATGATTCGCGGTCAATGGCATTAACAACGGTTTCATCTTCTTGTACTTTGGTCAACATTTCGCCAAGAGATTCTGAAATGTTGACGCGGCTTACTTCATCAATGTCTGTCGGTACACCATCAGCTGATGGTGTCGGTTTCAGATCAAGAGATTTCTGGATGTCGCCCAAAATTTCCATGAGCTTGGCCTGGTCGACCATCTGGACTTCCTGGTTCTCGGCGGGCTGAAAGGGCTGCATCACACCGGGTTGAATTGAACCATCAGACTTTGCTGCGCCAGGAATCATTGCTGTGGGCACCATGAATTGCTGCACCTGATCTGCAGGTACAACCACATGACCTTCAGGGATTTCTACGCCCCCGCCCGGGGTCCGTGTCAAGCTGGTGCTCTCGGGGATAGCACCAGCCGCCAGATTAGCAGTTGGACTGTCACCATGGAGAAGGTTTTGCATCATAGAGAACATTTCAGGTCGTTCGTCTGATTCCTCGTATTCTTCCTCTTCCACCGTTCCAAAGGCACTGAGTTGTTCCCGGCGACGACTGGCACGCACGACTGCCTGTTCCCTTTTCTTGGCGCTCTCCATTCCCAGATTGGGGATGACACCATTATCAATCAAGATTTTGTTGGCTTCCTGAAGAATCTCATCGAGTCGTTTGAGTACACAATTGTTAAATGCACGATAGACTGCCAGTAGGTTCTGGGAATCCATATTGATAGGACGGAGTGCTTCCTGGAAGGCGTTGGCAATCTGTTCCGGGTCTAACGGATTAGTTGTTTCATCGATTCTTTTTCGCGGAAAAATTGAATTCAATCGAGTATTAAAACTGATGAAATTGGGTAAGTGTTCGTTTCTCGATGCGCTGACCATGCCCTCGAGTGCTACCATCACGTCTAATTCTTCTTCCTGGACAAGAGACAAGGTTTCAAAATCAAAAACCGCTTCTTCCTTGACGATCTCCTTATCCTGAAGCTCATCGAAATGGTTGTTCATGTGAGTGACAAATGACATTAAAACATCATCACGCTTTTCACTAAGCGCCAGAAATTCACCAATCTGGTCTACTATTTGTCTTTCGACACTTGAAAGGGACTCTTGCACCATCCCGTTAAGGGTTCTGATACTGGCTTTTTGGATCTTCTCAATAATTTCGGACACGATACCAATCCGTGGGGGTTATGAAGCGATGTAAAGATAACCTGAATGCCTTAAAAAGTATAGAATTTGTAATTTTTCAGCAGAAACCTTGTATAAATTAAATGTATATTTGATAGTAGCTTACGCGCAAAACCTAGATCTACTTCGAGGGTATTTGAGGCGCTGGTGATAACACG
>CAZAZB010000144.1:0-9460 GCA_964489485.1 uncultured Pseudomonadales bacterium
ATGGTTTGGTGGAGATGGTTTGGTGGAGATTGACATGAGCGTTTCATTGCCTGATGCTGAATTCTATATCGTCTGTGCTAAAAGCATGCAGCAGGTGCGGAGAGTGGTTAAGGTTGTAGAACAACTTATTCTTGCCTACGAAACCGGTAGCGCCTAAAAGACTGGTCTCTGCAAAAAGTGTTCCCAGAGAGTAAGCACTCAAATTGTCTGGAGCAGTGTTGTTATCCGCGCAGGCTGGAAATTGAAAGTGGAGAGTCAAACAATGTTAGTGATCACAGGGATTATAAAAACCGAATCGATTGACGAAGTAGAAGGCGTCAAGGAAGCGCTCGCAGCGAGGGCAAAGAGAAGCCGCGAGGATGAAGGCAATATAGAATACGCCTTTTCTGTGAATGTTGAGGACCCGACTGAAATCAGGTTGGTGGAAAAGTGGCAGAGCGAAGCGCTGCTCAATGCACATTTGGAAATCCCCGATGAAGCCTTTAATGCTGCGATGGCCGGTACCAAAATTGTAACGGCGAGGGTCGTTTCAAATGAGGCAACCGAAGAACGCGTTCTTCTGGATCGATAAATAAGGTGAAAACCATTGTAAGGCTGCTCCTGGGTTCAGCCGTTCTGTTTTGTCTTGTGTTTCTGGTGAGTTTCTATCTTGTGCTAATCCCGTTGCACTCGAAGCCAGCAGACAAAGATATTTTTGGCTTTGGCAAGATGGTAGAAGCTGTTGAGACACCGCGGAAACTCATTAGGTATTATGAGGCCAGGGATGGCCGTCATCTCGCCTATCGATTCTACGACTCAAAATCTAAGAAGAAACTAATATTCGTCCACGGATCCTCCTACCATGGTGCGTCATATCACCACTTAGCCGCCAAACTCAGCTCGGCTGGAATCGCGAAAGTCTACCTACCGAACCTTCGCGGGCACTATATGTCCGGCACACGCAGAGGCGATATTGACTACATTGGTCAGTTGGAAGATGATCTTGCCGATCTGATTAAATTCATCAATGCTCTGGATGATGCCAGTGAGGTCTATCTTGGGGGGCATTCCAGTGGCGGCGGACTTGCTATTCGCTTTGCGGGTGGCGAGCATGGAGCTCTTGTAGATGGTTATGTTTTGCTGGCGCCGGTTCTACCCCTTGCGCCGAGTATGAGAAATGGCGATGCAGGTGGCTGGGCAAATCTGAATACTCCTCGAATGTATGGTCTGCTGTTGCTGAATGCATTGGGTATCCATGGGTTGAATGCCCTGCCCATTATCGAATTTAGCAAGCCTGTCGCCTTTCGAGACGGGACGGAAACGTTGACCTATTCCTACCGCTTAAATACATCCTACCACCCGCGATATAGCTATAAACGAGACATCAAGGCGATGGACGATAAAGTGCTGGTTCTTATCGGTGAACAAGATGAAGCTGTGGATGGTGCTGAGCTAGAAAAAATCATATCTGGGCAACTACCTGCATCGAACGTGAAAATTCTCCCCGGGGTGAATCATTTCGGTGTATATACGGCGACGGCAAGCATTGATGAAATTAGTCGCTTTCTGAAATGAAATCTTAACGCTATCTATCTTTGACAGTTGCAGTATTTTGGCCGGCATGACGCAGGCCACTGACTGAGAATTGTGCACAGAAACTTGTTCATGCCGCAGCTTCAAGAAAGAAGATTTGCTTACCTGTTCTAGAATCTACAATCGAGACCACTTCACTGGGTATTAAGCCGAATTGATCCAATGCGTATTCCTCGGCAGCATCGAATGAATCAAAGACATCGGCGATAAAAGAACCCTGTGCTGAACTCACTATTACCTGATACATAATTTAAACCTCATTTAAGTTGACGAGGTTAGTATGTACCAGGAGGCTACCGAAACTGGTTAATGGAAGCCAACCAGCAGTCAGTAGACGCCGGGGAATCTAGTCTGGTCTGTATGTAGCGGGTCTCGCAGGAATCTAAAGGCCGAAAGAAGTCCAGACTATCTATTCAACGGCAGAGCGTTTTAAGACGCCCTTGTCATAGCCAACCCGCTGATCTTCTGTGAGTGTCGCTCGCATTTCTATCAAATGGCTATAGCGGAGCCGCATGATGTGATTTTTGGCGGCCATCAATTCATCGATCTTGTCGTTCACGTCCTCTATTTTGACATCTTCACGTATCGTCATTTCGTTGAGTTCTTTTAGTGCCAGCGCTTCCTTTTCTTTGTAACCTGCCTGCGCATCGTGCAACTCATGGTGCATGTGACCGATGGCTTCTTTTTGGCTCATGGCTGTTTGGCTCATGGCTGTCTGGCTCATCATGTCTTTTTCAGGGTGTCCTGCCTTTTGGTCTGCATTGGCTGTTGTGCTTATCAATAACGTTAGGGTTAAAAGAACTTTCAAAAATGATAGCTGCATAAAAGTATCCTGATGGTTTCTCACAACGTTAATGCATTCGTACAAATATTGCACCGCTAATTTATACATGGACCCACAAGCAAGATGTTGCTGCTTGCCTTTTGATGCGGGTCACGCCTTAGCTTTCGCCAAACTCTTTTGGGCAGGTTTTCAGTGACAAGATGGTGATTGTCCCGATCATTAGCATCAGTACGGTGAATATTCTGAGCCGGGTATCTTCAAGTACGAGAAAAACAGAGGCACTGCCAGCGAATGCCATTGCGACAATAGCAAATGCTTTGGTCCGGGCTGCAATGCAGCGATTGTTTTCCCAGTTTTTGATCATGGGACCGAATAGCTCGCTATCCAGTAGCCAGCGATGCCATTTCTCAGAGGACCGCGAGAAGAACCAGGCAGAGAGCAAAATAAATGGCGTGGCCGGTAAAACCGGCAGAAGTACACCGAGAATCGCAAGCCCCAGGAAAAGAAAGCCAAGAGGTTTGTAAAATTGTTCTTTCAAACGTCTCCATTTCACGCCATGGGGCTTGCATGGGAAAACTATGCAGCCTGTTGGCTGTTACCAGATAGATAAGACAGCATAGTCTGTGCATCGCTACAGGTAAATGGATCTTGCTCACAGTTATCCATCTTTCCGGGTTCAGCAAATAGCTGTTCAATAACGCCATTGTTCACGAGCATGGAATAGCGCCAGGAGCGTGGACCGAACCCAAGATTTTCCTTTTTAACCAGCATTCCCATCTGACGAGTAAAGTCACCATTGCCATCAGGCAGCATTTTTACTTTTTCAACACCCAATTGTTTCGCCCACTGAAACATCGAAAATGCATCATTGACGCTCAGGCAATAGACTTCATCGATGCCCTGGCTAATGAAATCGTCGTAGTGTGCCTCGAAACCTGGCAGGTGAGTACTGCTACAGGTTGGTGTAAAAGCGCCGGGAAGTGCCAGAACGATGACCTTCTTGTTGCTGAACAACTCTTCGCTAGTCACATCCTGCCAGCGAAATGGATTATCTCCCTCGATGCTTTCATCCCTGATGCGGGTCTTGAATGTCGTGTTAGGAACCATCGGTTGAATGCTCATGTTTCTCTCCTGTCATTGAATGTGAGTGAACTTTACAGGAAGAGTTACAATTGATATAACGAATTGTTTTAATCATATCAATTGATAAAATAGATCAATGATGAAGCGCTAGAATTCTGACGTTCGGTTGATAGGGGGTAGGACCAGAGGCTAGCCCCAGACAAGTTACAGGAACGAGACCATGCCATTGATTGCCATCGCCAGAACGGCAAATGTGCCTAGTGCAAAGAAGCTAAAGCGAAGAAGCACAATATTTGTCGTCGATTGAACGATGCTATGCACAATGCGTGTTCCGACATAAAACCACGCGAGCCACAGGTTCATGCCATCTCCCAGACCGGCAACGGCAAGGGTCAATGTGATCGCATAAAATATGGTTGGTTGTTCCAGCAGGTGATTATAATTATCTGCCTTCCATTGAACATTCGCTGGTAACTGTTGACCAAGCTCGGCTGTACGTTGCCCGGCATCAGGACCAAGTTTTGCAGCGTTGATAGCAGGAAGACGTGTGACAAGCATCCAGGTTTGCATGATCAACGTCCAGATCACGAGGCTGATAATGGGTAAGAGGATAGGCGATGGACCGAGTCCCAGGGTATCTAGCATGGCAGCTCTCTTCTTTTATTTGTTATTTCGTGAGAGTTTTGCATATCCTGATGGCGGTGAACAGTCGGAGTTTCTGGCAAAGTCTCTTACTTGAGTTTGAGTCGCAAATATTGATTCACCAACACGGGTTCACTGGGCAAGGTAGCCGGTCGTCATCGGGTTTTCAGGATTTGGTGCCCATTCTTCCAGTGAGCCCATATAAACAGAGACATTGGTAAACCCTAGTCTGACCATGCTATAGGCGACAGACGAGGCAGCTATGCCGCCGCCGCAGTATGTGATGGCTTGCGCATCGCGGTCACCGTCATACATCATGTCGAGCTCATCCTGAGAACGAAATTTTCCCACTTCGTCCAGCAAATCAAATGCGGGCATGTTCGTTGCGCTGGTGATGTGTCCAGGTCGCTCGTACAGGCTAAACTGACCCTGGTAGTGCGCATCAGGCATGGCGTCGATAAGACTAACCTCGTCATCTTGAATGGCCGCTAATACATCATCGCGATCAGAAATCAGCTCCGGGCGAATGGAAACTGCGAATTCTCTTGCCGGGTGAGCCTCAAGCCCAGTGGATAAAGGAAAACCTTCCTCTTGCCAGGCTTTAAGTCCACCATCAAGCAGCGCGACCTGATCATATCCGGCCCAGCGAAACAACCACCAGACATAGGAGGGAAAGACGGCATAGCTGGACGAATACAGCACTACCCGTGTGTCATTGCCAATCCCGAGGTCGCCAATGGCCCGGCTAAATTGCTTTGGTGATGGCATGCCCATATCAAAGGGATTGTCAGGGTTAGATAAATCGTTCAGTAGATCAGCGAACCCTGCGCCGGGTATGTGACCTTCTTCATAGCTAGCCCTGCCACTCTCGTTTCCGAAAGTTCCATCCTGACGCTGTTTCACCAGCACCGTGCAGTCGAGAACCACAAGATCACGGTCACTCAAATGATCATTGAGCCACTGCACTGAAACAAGTGAGTCCATTTCTGGCGCATCTGCCGAGCTTGATTTTATGTCGTTACTTGAGCAGCCAACCAGAAACAATAGAGCCAGCGTGAAGCCAAAGTGCTTTTTGATGCCAGAGAAGAAAGGCATAACAGACCTCACTCGTTAAGTCGTGATGGAAGATAGATTAACCTGAACACCTTTGCCCGGCGCTCGTCAATCAACATGCCGCCAGAATCGTTAGCCGGATGGGTATATCAGTTGGAGCGAAGGCTCAGCTTCTCAATGGCTTGGGCCAACTTATCCGGGTCAAAGCCCCAGGGACCTCTTTCCCCCTGATAGGCAATTTGTCCACCCTTGCCAATCAGGTAAAGACGGTCAGGAAGTGCGCCATAGGCGTTTGCAATCTTGTCGTCAATATCATCAACGACAACGGGTATATGAATTTTCAAACGAAGTGCGCAAGATACCGCCGCTTCATGGCGTTCATCATTGTTGGTCGGATCTTTGAATGCAATATCCTGTTCCCGGTTGGAGGTTATTACCCAGCCATCTTCTGGATGTGCCTCACGGATGTAAACAACGACAAATTCCACGTCGTCCTGGTGTTGTTGCCACAACTTGTGCAAGGGTTCTAACTGAACCCGAAAGGGAGGTCAGGTATAGGAGCCGAAGATTAACGCGACTGGTTTTTCTTTGGCGACCTCAGCCAGATCAAAAATCTTGCCTGTGGCTTTTTCTGTGCCATCCGAAAAGTCGTAGATTGGGCTATGGATATTGTAAGCTGTATCACCTTCAGAAAGGTCGGCTGTTGAGAGGGATTGATGGACAGGGTCCGCCATAATATCCATAGGTGTTTTTGGCGAATTGTCTGGTGTAATTGCTTGCCAGTCAAACTCAGGAGGGATTGATTTTTCTTCTGTCATGGGGTGCTCCAGGGAGAGAAAGTCAGAAATTAGCACCATGAGACGCAAAGAGCAAAATCCCGTCCATCCTCCCGGAAGCAATAGTGCTGAATTTCTTTTGGTATTTTACGATAGCACTGGCAATTTTATGGTGCTCTCCATCGTGGGGATGTAGCATGAAACCAGTCTGCTCCTATACCTGTTTATGGTGAGTAAAAATAGAATGGATGAACCACAAAAAATTCCAGTCCTCATTATCGGAGCGGGTCCTGTGGGGCTGGCGCTGGCAAATGATCTAGGGCAACGAGGAATCGCCTGCCAGGTCATTGAGCGGGAGGCCGCGCCAGTTGCGTTACCAAAAATGAATTTTGTCAACATCAGATCGATGGAACTCTGTCGTCGTTGGGGGCTTGCCGAGGATGTTCGCAATGCCGGTTGGCCCGAAGATCATCCACTCGATGTATCCTATTGCACCAGCCTTCAGGGCGATGAGATTACTCGCTTCCAATACCCTGCACAGCGAGAAAATAAAGTCTCCTACTCTCCCGAGCCTTCACAGCGGTGTCCGCAGGTTTGGTTCGATCCTGTTCTCGAAGCCGGACTTAAACGTTTTGATGAGGTTGAGTTATTACGAGATCACGAACTTGTCGACTTCAATGAGAACGCCGACGGTGTTCTCGCAACGATTCGAAACAAGTCGACAGGAGAAGAACAACAAACGCTAGCGAACTACCTCGTGGGCACCGACGGCTCTGGCAGCCGTGTTCGAGAACAGGCTGGGATTGAGCGAGAGAACTGGGGGCCTGTTATTCCCCAGATGGCAATTGCGCTGAAAGCGAAAGGTTTCAATGCCTTTGTACATCAGGATCGCGCCGCCTTCTTTTGGATTATCGATGCAGAAGGCGTACGAGGACTGGTGACGCCCACCGATGGTGAGCAGTTGTGGCGCTTCAACTGGAATTTACGGCAAGGCGAATCTGTTGAAGACTTCGATGCCGATAATGCCATTAGGACTCTGGCGGGGGCGGACTTCGATTACGACATTCTAACAATTCTACCCTGGCAGATACGCTTTACACTTGCAGCGCAGTATCGCAAGGGGCGCATCTTTCTTGCGGGTGATGCAGCGCGAACGCTGGCGCCGACCGGTGGTCTTGGCATGAATACAGGTCTGGCTGACGCCGCCGATCTTGGCTGGAAGCTCGCTGCACGCCTTGATGGTTGGGGAGGGGAGGAACTGCTCGATAGTTACGACATTGAACGGCGGGCCGCCGGTAGACTCATTAACGATGAATCACTTCGCAATCTGGGTCGTGTTGCCATGATCCCCAGGCTTCCAGGCATTGCATCACCGGATGATGCAGGCGAACAGCTTCGCCATGAAGCGGGAGAGACAATTCAGGCAGGGGAATTTCGGCTTGAATTCGAAAATGACGGTGCAGCACTAGGGTTGCAGTATGTAGATTCGCCGTGTATCGAAGCCGATGATGAGGCGCCACCTGGCGATCCAAATGAATACAAGCCAGCATGTGTGACAGGGTGTCGTGCCCCACATTTCGAACTGGCGACAGGGCAATCTGTGCTCGATCTGTACGGTGATGGTTTCTGCCTTCTTCGACTCGGACCTGAACCACCTGATACAGACGCACTTGAGCAAGCGGCGCTTGGTGCAAAGATGCCGCTACAAGTCCATCGTCTTGAAGGACCGGAAATATTTCGCCTCTACGGACGCACTCTTGTTCTCGTACGGCCTGATGGTATCGTTGGTTGGAGAGGAGAAGCCGTTCCGGTTTCATCAGAAGCTTTAATCGATCGCCTGCGAGGCGCATTGTCGAGTTGATCTATTTTTTCTTTTACATGTTTTCGGCGATCAATAGCGATCCCTGCTAGAGTAAGGGTCGAACGCAATTTAGAAGGTCGGGAAGGAAGTAGAGTCATCGTTGGTGATCTACGCTAACAATATATTTCTACTCCATTGATTGTTATTTCTGCAAGTGCGAAGTGATCGGCCATATATTTACCCTTCTGAAAAATGGATAAAAGGTAGAAGGGGACAGCAGCGATAGTGTCAGAACAGGAAACGAACGACCAGCCTGGCAAGGTTATAGAAAGGTCGCGCAAATCTCTTCTGATAACTCTTCTTAAGCAGGTCCGAATCTTCGTGCAATTGCTCATTGGATAATCTAAAAGCGTATTTTTTGTTAATTTCTCCCCATGCCTGAGACATATCTCTTCGCTTGACTGGACCTGTTACCTTCTCGGAACCGTCCAAATTCTTGAATAGCGTATTATTTATCGATAGCCAGAGAGCTATTATGCGCACTCCCAGAAAATTCTCTGGCTTGGCGTTGAGCACTGAAGGTATCAATAGTTTAGGAAATAGAAAGTGCAAATTATTCAGTTCGCCAAGAATAAAGGCCATATTCCATGTTTCGTACAGGCTTACCCAATCTCTATGGAAGGCAAAGGTCGGAAAGTAGTTATCCTTTTCAACCAGGGATTCATAAAATTTATCGATCTGGCCTTCCGGTAGGATGCTGCCAGATTTGAATATCTCCGGATGGCAATGTCTCTGGGCATCTTCAGATAATACATGGGCGCTGACAGCATTTCGCTTAAAGTCATTGTTGTACTCGGTGATACCGGCTTCATAAATATTTATACGAAGCCAATCACTGCAACAACAAGTGTTTTTGTTGCAGACAGGTAAGAGGAGTTTGTATCCGAAGTAGGACATTTCACCTTTTTTATAGAGTTCCTTGATGCGCTTTTTAAGGATGGGTGCTCCGCCCAGTTCGCGGCTGAGCTTAAAGTAGGCCATTGCAGGGTCGAGCGAAACGGCTTTTGCGGTCGCAAAAAAACTGCCAGAGAAACTACCTGTTCTAGGCCAGTGTCGCCAAATAGTCTTCCACAAATGCTCACTATCAATACCGAGCTCCTTTTCTTTTTGACGAATATGCGCCAGGACTTCGCTAAAAAAAAGATCACTGTTGCACATGGCCGCGGTCATGGCTTCCAACACGAATGCGACGTGGATTGATTCCTGAATATGTGCTGATCCGGAAAACCAGTTTTCACTTAAAGCTTTTGCTGCAAACTCTACAATTGCGGGATGCTTTTCAATAAGTCCCTGTTTTATATTCGTCAGCATCGGGCCAAGATCTTGTGGCTGGGAAACGGCTTCTGCAAGAAAGCGATTCATGGGAGCGTAGCTGGTGTCGAAATCATGAAGTTTCATTTCCAGAAGAATACTCTGGAGTATTCTTACATCGGTTTTCATCTCTATCTCGATACCCAATGCCTTCATTGAGTTATCAAGGGTATCTGAAGCCGAAAATTCTTCTGCGGTCAATGGAGGTATAGTCATAAAAATATTCTATCCTTTATCTTTTTAGAAAACGACACTCATATTGTCGATCCTACTTCATACCGCTCAGGCTCATATTAGGTTCTGAAAAAACGTACAGTATACCAGGTCTATACCTGTTTGATTGCTGATGCTTGCTCATGACGCGATTATGTGATCGTG
>CAZAZB010000145.1:0-9428 GCA_964489485.1 uncultured Pseudomonadales bacterium
TGAATTTATTTTCATGAATCAGCCGGCATACGAGTTAGCTACAGGTGACTGGAGTTAAGACGTGTGCTCTACCATTCTGATCGCCTGTTGGAGTTGCCGCTCGCGCTATTCGGGATCACGATTGCCACAGTCATCTTGCCGAGTCTGTCCCGTGACCATGCAAAACAATCATCCCGGGAATTTTCACATACATTGAACTGGGCGATACGGCTGGTCTTCCTGTTTGGTCTGCCAGCTTCTATTGCGCTCATCTATCTCTCGGAAGGGCTTATTGCAACACTTTTCTTCCAGGGAGAAATGACCACAAGGGACATTTCGATGGCATCTTTAAGTCTGATGGCATACGCAGCAGGTCTGCTTGGGCACATGCTGGTCAAGGTGCTTGCCCCAGGTTATTTTGCGCGACAGAACACCCGCACGCCCGTAAAATACGGCATAGTGGCACTGGTCTCCAACATGGTGTTGAACTTAATGCTTGTATGGCAGTTTAAACATGCGGGGCTCGCCCTCGCAACATCATTGTCCGCTTTTATCAACGCCAGTTTGTTATTCTATGGTCTTCGAAAAAGTAAGACATTGGTTTCTGCGCCTGGTTGGTGGCAATTCTTTCTTCGGGTGATTTTGGCCAATGGCTGCATGTTGCTCATTCTAATTGCCGTCAGGCCGACCATCGATCACTGGATAGCGCTTGGATTTGTCGAAAGGTTAGCTCAGATGCTTCTGATATGTGCTGCCGGTGCCGTGACATACTTAACAGTGCTATGGCTGACCGGTTATCGCTACAAGCATTTTAGTCGTTAAAACAGGTAGCTCACTTGAAATATTCAACAGGTAAAGATGGAAATTATTCGCGGTTTACATAACCTCCATGATAGGCATCGAGGCAGTGTCGTCACCATTGGAAATTTCGATGGTGTGCATAAAGGGCATCAGGCGATTTTGAAGCAGGTGAATGAAAAGGCGGCGGAACTTGGTGCGCCATCCATGCTGATTTGTTTTGAACCACAGCCGCGAGAGTATTTTGATGAATACAACGCCCCTGCGAGGCTGACTCGTTTTCGAGAAAAGGTCCAGCTGCTTCAGGAAAATGGGATCGATCTGGTTCTGTGTTTCAAGTTCAATGCGGCGACCAGAGCGATGAAGGCCAATGACTTTATGAAGATGTTGACAGAGGACATCAAGGTGCGTGCACTCTTTGTTGGAGATGACTTCAGATTTGGCCATGATCGAAGTGGCGACTTCTCGCTCCTGAAGCAGGCAGGGCTCGACAATAAGTTTCCGGTGACTAACCTTTACACGCTCACCTATGAAGATACCCGCGTGAGCAGCAGCCACATTAGAGAGTGTTTAGCGAATGGAGAGTTTGACAGGGCTGAAGCGCTGCTCGGGCATCCCTACACCATTACGGGAAAAGTTGTTTATGGTCGGCAACTAGGTCGTACCATGGGTGTACCCACTGCTAATTTACAACTTCATCGTTACCGCGCGCCAATCGATGGCAGCTATGCGGTGGAAATATTAGGGCTCGATGGACCATTGCAAGGCGTTGCAAATGTAGGCGTTCGACCAACATTTGACGAAGAGACCTTGAAGCCAATTTTGGAAGTTCATATTTTTGATTTTGAAGGCGACCTATATGGCAAATATGTCAATGTGGTTTTTCGGAAAAAAATCAGGGATGAGAAGAAGTTCGACGGTATTGAAGCATTAAAAAAGGCCATTTTTTCGGACATAGAAAATGCCAAAAAATACTTCCGGGAAAGAACATGATCTACTATGCGGTTAGCCTCGGCTTGCTTATTCTCGATCAGGTAACAAAAAAATATATGAGCAGCTTGTTGCCTCTGTGTGAACCGGGCAATTGTAGGTCGATTGAAATCCTTCCTGTCTTCAAATTGACGATTCTTCATAATGAAGGTGCAGCTTTTAGTTTCCTGCACGACGAGGATGGTTGGCAACGATATTTGCTGGTCGCCATTTCCGGCTTTGTCAGCATCTTCCTGGCGGTCTGGTTACATCGCGTATCCCGGCATGAAAAGTTGCTGGCATTTGCGCTGGCGTTCATTCTTGGCGGCGCGCTCGGCAACCTGGTGGACCGTGCGATGCAGGGTTATGTCGTCGATTTTATTGTTGTTCACTATGAACAATATTATTTTCCAGCGTTCAATGTTGCAGATTCAGCGATTTCTATTGGCGCTGTGCTGCTAATTCTGGACATGTTTATAAAGCCCGGGGAGGATCAGCGTGTCTCCTAGGGTTCCTGTTGGTCCGGGTACACGGGTCACACTTTATTTCACCATTAAGCTTGCTTCAGGCGAGACAATTGATTCAACGAGAGACAAGCCTGCAATTTTTATCGTCGGTGATGGTAACTTGCTACCTGGCTTTGAAAAAGCATTGTTTGGCCTAAAAGCGGGTTCTTCAGCTCTCCTTGATATCGCTGCTGAAGATGCCTTCGGGGCGACAAATCAGGACAACTTGCAAATGATGCGGCGATCGGATTTTGGTCACGATATGGCGCTTTCAGAAGGTTTGATTGTTTCCTTCGCCGATAAACAGGATGCCGAATTGCCGGGTGTCGTCAGAAGGATCCTCGGTGATGTGATTGAAGTGGATTTTAATCATCCTCTTGCTGGACGAGACATCATTTTTGAGGTAGAGATTATCACTGTTGAACAGATCACCAACGAGATAGCAAGGGGCTAGATAGCATGAAGATCCAGTTGGCAAATCCTCGCGGATTCTGTGCCGGTGTTGACCGGGCCATTGAAATTGTTAACAGGGCAATTGAGGTTCATGGTGTGCCCGTTTACGTGCGCCACGAGGTGGTACATAACAAGACAGTCGTTGATGAACTGAAGAAGAAAGGTGCGGTGTTTGTGGAAGAACTGGAGGATGTTCCGAAAGGTGCACTGGTCATTTTTAGTGCCCATGGCGTTTCCAAACAAGTACAAAGAGATGCCCAAGAGCGAAATCTGAAGGTATTTGACGCGACCTGTCCCCTGGTTACAAAAGTACATCTGGAAGTCCGTAAGCTCGCGACCGAAAACACAGAAACTATTCTAATTGGACATCAAGGGCATCCAGAAGTCGAGGGAACACTGGGGCAATATGAGCCCATACAGGTTGAATCGACCGGGAAAACATATCTGGTAGAGAATGTTGAAGATGTTCAGAAGATCAAGGTGCTAGATTCTGACAATATTGCCTATGTCACCCAAACTACCCTGTCAGTGGACGATACGACGATTGTGATCGATGCACTAAGGGAGAAGTATCCCCGGATTCGTGGCCCCAGAAAAGATGACATTTGTTATGCCACACAGAACAGACAGGATGCGGTGAAGCAACTGGCGAAATATTGTGATCTTATTCTGGTCGTCGGTTCGGCGAATAGTTCGAATTCCAATCGTCTGCGTGAACTGGCAGAACGGCTTGGAACACCAGCGTTTCTCATTGATGATGCGTCAGAAATAAAGGACAGCTGGCTCTCTAATGAAAAAGCGGATGAAATAACAGTGGGCGTCACCTCGGGTGCCTCTGCACCAGAATCGCTTGTCTCCGGGGTTATTGCGCGGTTAGAAGCCGCCGGTGGTGTCTTTGATCGGGAACAGGTGGCCGCTCAAGAGAATCTTGAGTTCTCCCTGCCACGAGAATTGCGAAGATAGGTGACATTGCGCATAATCAACTGGATTCTTGTTCGATGAACTGACCAGATTTCAGGTAAGGCTAGAGGAAGGGATGCGCTATGGAAGGTAAGGCAATGAGCAATAGAGTGTTAAAAGACAAGGCTGTCGATGAGAAGGCTCTTCCTGGCAAGTCGCCTGGAAACAAGCTGATGAAATCAAAAGGTTTTACTTTGATTGAACTCATGGTTGTGGTGGGGATTATTGGTATTATCGCGGCCATTGCCTATCCGCAATATGAAGGCTACATTCGCGATACCTATCAGGCGCAGGCAGCAGCAGACCTACAAACTTGCGGTCTAGCGCTGGAACGTTATTTCTCTAACGGATTTACCTATGTTGGCGCGGATACGGCAACGGTGTGTACGCTCGTATCACCGTCAAATGCATCAGGCGCCGGGATTCAATACAACATTACCTACGAAAGCCTGACCGCAAATACCTATACCATCAAGGCGACACCGAGTAGCGGTAGCTGTGGTGGATTGTGCATACAACTCACCGCAGATGGTACTCAAACCAACCTGTAGTCATCTCGATAACGGCCTTGGTCAGGGTCGCCACGCCTTATATATACGGGCTATGAGCCTTGAATTCACTGCCTTTCGACCATTCGTCGGGTGATAAATTACTCCTATCGGGCTTCCCATCGGCCTGTCGCCCTCTGCGATAGACTTAGGCTAGCGGGGGTAATCCCTGTTTGTTATTGACGGTAAAAAGTTGGTTTCTGAAGAGAATCAGCGTCATTCAACCGGAATAGCTTGAACCATAATTTGCAATATAGTTTGCAACATAAGACGGCGATAAAGACACAAGGTGATAAGTAAAATAACGAAAGGATTCACGCTGGTAGAGCTAATGGTCGTGCTGGTCATTATTGGTGTAGGCATGTCTATTGCCGTGCCAAGTTTTCAAGGCATGATCGCCCGGAACAGAATCATTACCCAAACCAATCAGGTGATTCTCGCTATCAATCTGGCGCGAAGCGAAGCGTCAAGAACGGGTGGTCTGGTTTCGGTTGCTGCTGCGAATTCGACTTCTGCAAATGAATTTGGTGGCGGTTTCTGTGTTGTCCTCGGGACACCTGCTACTTGCAGCGGTAATGTTGTCCGCCGTTTTCAGGCATTTACGGGTGCAACGCTGAACTCCGTTGAAGACGTGAGCGTGATTCAGTTCAATAGCCTGGGCGGTCTACTCTCCAGTGGCCCCCAGACAATGAATCTGGATTTGTGCCGTTCAGGGTACCAGGGGAGAAGGATTCAGGTGTCGATCATCGGTCGTGTTAAATCTCATATTGAGGCAGCGGCAGGTGATTCTGACCCGCCTTCAATTCAACCCTCATGCTAAATCAGGATATAGGAATGATCAGGAAACGCCAAAACGGGTTCTCATTAATTGAGGTATTAGTGGCGACAGTTATTATGGCTGTCGGCATACTCGGTGTTGCTGGTCTTCAGGTGGTCAGTTTGCAGCAAAACCGTAGTTCATTGCTAAGGTCTGAGGCGCTACAAGTTGGTAACGACATTATTGACCGAATGCGGGCCAACCCAACCCAGGCTTATGCACCAGTAACTTTTACCTCAGCGCCACCTTCAGGTGCAAGAAATTGTGTCACAAGTACCTGTACAGAAGCTCAGATGGCTGGATACGACATTGCACAATGGAAATGCATGATAAACCCGGTTGATTCAGTCGGCGACACCTATGCGATATGTACAACCCTCGGACTCGACAGTACTTCATCTTCATTGCCGGAAGGCGAAGGTGAGATTACGCTTTCTGGTGGTATTGAAACCGTTCAGATTCGATGGGCAGACAGTCGCGATGGCACCAAATCAACAGTGACCCTGGCGACGAGAACGGACGGTTAGGAAATTGCAGATGAAGATCAAGAAATATATTCGCAAAGCGCAGAAGGGTTTGTCTCTCATTGAAGTGATGATCGCCCTGACGGTAGGCTCTGTGATCACAGCGGGCGTTGTCCAGTTGTTTGTTGCCAATAGTGAGACGCATCGTCTGATGGTAGGACAATCTCGAATGCAGGAATCGGCAAGGTTTTCACTCGATTTTATCGGCAGAAGTATTCGCCAGGCGGGATATCGTGGCTGTTTTTCCAGCAATGAAGCCTTGTTTTCCACGGTTGATGCGGATACTTCTACCTCTGACATATATGATCTGCCATATGAATATGATTTGGTGAACGGCGTTCAAGGTTTTGATTCGAGTATCAATACCCAGGGTACCTGGAACCCTGTGCTCACAACGCTGCCACAGACAAGCAGTGGTGGCGTCGATACAAATGTCTATACGACAGGCGCTGGTGAAGGTGCTGGAAATGGGATTGATATTGCAGCAATAGTCCAGGGCACGGATGTGCTAACGATCCGTAATATGGATCAACAAGATATTGAGGCGAGATTGGATGTGTTGTTAGCTGCGACCACCCCCATCGTTGTTAACGAACCACCAGATGGGCTTGGTCTTCTCGAGGATCATCTCGCAATCATCCATGATTGCGAGAAAGCAACCATATTTCGTGTCACTTCTATCGCCTCAAATAGCCCTTCGGCGGGTCTTGTGACCATTGGTCACGATCTTGCCGACGTTGATGCCTATCGCAATGGATTTGGTACGTTGGCTCTGAAAAACTCATTCTTGCCAGATGCTTCGGTAACGGCAATTGAAAGTCACACCTACTTTATCGCGCCGGGGCTAGGAGAGAATGGTCAGGGAGAAACGCCAGTAAGTCTATGGAGAAAGTCGGGGCTTGCTGCACCGGTGGAATTGGTTGAAGGCGTTGAAAACCTTCAGATTTTGTACGGTGTGTCGACAGACAACAATGATACGCCAAATCAATATGTAACGGCGAGCTTTGTAACAGACTGGAAACAGGTGACGACAATAAGAGTCACCGTGGTTGTGAATAGCATTGACGATGTGGGTGGAACATCGACACCAACACAGGGATGCACGGTTCAGACTTGTATCACGGGTGAAACATTCGATGGTCTGATTAGAAGATCATTTACGCAAACGATCAAATTAAGGAATACCAGTTAACTGGACTAGATTATGAATTGTTCAACTTTAAAAATAGCGCCCACAAACCTCACCACTTTTCGAGCAAAGGAGAAGGGGGTTGCGTTGTTTATGAGTCTAGTCATGTTACTGATTCTGACAATACTGGGTCTGTCATCGGTGCAAACGACCTCATTGCAGGAAAGAATGTCAAGGAATGCCCGTGACACAAACCTTGCTTTTCAGGCGGCAGAATCTGCATTGAGAGACGGTGAAGATCTGCTTGAAACATTGACGGCTTTGACAAATTTCGAAAATGGCACTAGTGGTTATTATTTTGAAAAAGATCCAGGAGATGGCGCTAATTGGTTGGATGTCAGCTGGTCTCCTACTTCGGATAGTTGTACCGGCTGTATCACCAATACCACCACAATTAATAATGTTGCCACGCAACCAAAATACATTTTGGAACATGTGAAGGCTGTGATTTCGGATGCCGATGCGCTCAATCTTGACAACATCGGCCAGGACACAGGTTCCGGTCGCACACAGATATTCAGGGTGACCTCTTATGGCGTTGGTGGCACAAACTCGGCACGAGTTATGTTGCAGGCGACCTACGGGAAGAGGTTTTAGGTTTGAAAAAAATGATCAACAATAGATTGCAAGAAACATATAGACAGAGCTCTGGATCTTTCTATGCTTCATTGCGTTTAATCGCAGTAACGACACTGTTTTTTGTATCCGCGACAGCCAATGCCTTCGTTATTTCCGTTGATGACAATGTGACCTTTAATGAGGATGAAACAGGCGCCATTATTTGTGCGCTTGATAACGATCTGGCGAATGGTGAGGCAACGCCTTTGGTGACTCGTGTGGGTTCCTTTGCCTTCAGGTTGCCGATCATTTCACCCATTGCAAGCGTTAACCAAATCAATAGTTCAAGCTGTACCACGCCTGTTACCGGGGGTAACTTCAATGCATTCCAGGTCAATCTTATTCCTAATGCCTCTGGAAATTATGACGGTTTGTATTATGGAACCTACGATGCCTTTGGCGGCGCTTTTACAGGTGGTGCGTGTTCCAGCCCAGAGTCCCCGGGGTCTGAAACCAACTCCTGTGGCGTTGTTTTTATTACCGTCAATTCTGTTAACGATGTACCGAGTTTTACCGCCGGACCTGATCAGGTCGTTAATGAGGATTCGGGAAGCGCCACGGTTAACAACTGGGCAACAGGTATCTCTAAAGGACCGTCAAATGAAAATAGCCAGACGCTCTCTTTCAATGTTAGTAGTAATAATAATGGCCTGTTTTCTGTCCAGCCAGCAATCGCGAGCAACGGACAACTAACCTTTAAACCTGCAGCCAACGCGAATGGCGTCGCAACGGTGACTGTCAGCCTGTCCGACAGTGGTGGCACTGCCAATGGTGGTATTGATCGCAGTGCAGATCAGGTGTTTACGATTACCGTCAACGCCGTCAATGATCAACCAATTGTTAATAGTGCTTTTGCTGACTTCACTGCAACCGAAGATGATCCAGATGATACAACTGATGTTGTCTTCGTTTTTGATGATGCCGATATTGTTACCAATGCGGATACCTTGACTTACACGGTTTCTAATAACACCAACGGTACGCTGGTCAATGCGTCGATGGCAGGTTCGACACTGACGCTCGCTTATCAGGCCAATCAAAGTGGCAGTGCCGATATTACCTTACGGGCAACCGATGGCTCAGCTCAATTTATTGAAGATACTTTTACGGTTACTGTCGATGCGGTTGCCGATACCCCAACGGGTAGCGCGGCAGCTGCCATTGCGACCAACGAAGATATTGTTACCACGGCCCTGGGCATCACCGGTGCACTGGTTGATGGCGATGGTAGTGAAACGCTCACGGTAGTGGTTACGGGTGTACCCAGCGGCGCGACCTTGCGTGATGGTATTAACTCTTCTCTGTCCACGGGTGCTGCAATTGACGTCTCCAGCTGGAACCTGGGTGCGATTACCTTAACACCAGCAGGCAACGATGATTCAGATTTCACGCTCACCACAACTGTTACAGCAACCGAGAGTTCGAACTCGGACACTGCGACCAAGGTTTCCACGACCGATATTACTGTGACAGCGGTGGCAGATGCGCCGACACTTTCTGTTACGACCAGTGTGTCCGGAAATGAGGATGCGGCGATTGCATTAACCGGTACCGGCGCGTTGGTGGACACAGACGGCTCGGAAACCCTGACATATCTTATTGCTGGGGTACCGACAGGCGCTGTATTAAGTGCAGGGACGAACAATGGCGATAATACCTGGACGCTGACAGATGCCCAGGCGCCCGGTCTGACGATAACGAGTGCGCCCAATGACGATTCAGATCTCTCTCTTACTGTCACAGCGATCGCAACGGACACAGACGGCGCACCGGCGACCACAGGACCGATCAGTGTTGCAGTGGAAGTACTTGCCGTAGCGGACACACCAACGATCAATGTGGTGACACCAGCCTCTGGCAATGAAGATACGGCGATATCCTTGACGATTAATGGCATTGGTCTGTCGGATACAGATGGCTCGGAAACCATTTCCGGTATTGAGGCAACCAATGTGCCCACCGGGGCGGTGTTCAGCGCCGGTACCCAGACAGGTGCGAATACCTGGACCTTCACGGAGGCTCAGTTATCCGGCCTTAAGATTTCATTCTCCACAGCCCATATCGGCA
>CAZAZB010000146.1:0-9415 GCA_964489485.1 uncultured Pseudomonadales bacterium
TATAAATCTGAACGCTAATCAGTCTGGATAGACGGTTTTGAACAGAGGGTATCTGAACAGGTCATCCCGCCTTTCGAAGCAGGTAATAGCCAACGGCGAAACAAATCGCGATCGGTATGAGCGTGGCAACCACTGGTGGAAACCCAAACACAAGACTCGCCGGTGATAACAGGTCCTGCACAAACTTAAACGTGATGCCTATAATCAGACCCATGACGATACGCATCCCCATAGTGGACTCACGCAGCGGTCCGAAAATAAACGATATCGCGATGAACACCAGTCCAACGGTTATCAGTGGCTGGAAAACCTTTGCCCAAAATCCCAACTGAAATTTTCCGCTATTGAGACCTTCCAGCTTCATGTAGTCGATCTTGTTATTTAATTCACTGATGGACATTTTGTCTGGCTGCACAAGAATCTCGGTACTTAGAAAGTCCGGTGTCAGATTGGTTTGCCATTCTTTGCTTGGCAAAGAGATTGCACTGCTTCTTTCATCCTTGAATTCAGTGATGACAACGCCTTCCAGCAACCAGTAGTTTTCCTGGTCTTCCATCTCATGGAACACAGCCCGTTCTGCAAAAAGGGTTCTAATCAGCTTTCGATCATTGTCCGTATCGAAAGTAAAATGGTTGACCCCCTGTAACAAACCACCCTGAACCACCTCATCGAAATGCATATAGATGTTGCCTTCCCGATACCAGAAACCAAATTTTGGCGTTATCTCATTCTCATCCGACATGGCACGGACTCGATCTATTCTTGCCACCCTCTCGAAATCAGGTAGAACATATTCGCCCACCACTAATCCCAGCATCACTAACACCAGAGCAGGTTTCATTGCGCTCCAGGCGATAGACCAGGTCGACACACCTGCCGAGCGCATCACCACCAGCTCACTATTATTGGCGAGTATGCCCAGACCCGCCAGACATCCGATCAATGCAGAATATGGAATGGTTTCATAGAAAATTCGGGGCACACTGTAAAGGACAAACTTCCCAACCGAAGCGATTGTATAGTTGTTTTGAATGTCTTCTGTTTGCTCCAGGAAAGTAAAGATCGTCAGCATACCGACCAGTCCGAGCACCGCGAGGGTGATTGTCATTCCGACTGTCGCGGCGAGATAGCGATCAAGTCGACTCATGACCTGGATCCTGAACCTACCCGATTGGCTATTCTCGACAGCTGGACCTTAAAACGTGTTACCTGGTACAGCAGAACTGTGACGACAACAAACAAACCATGAATCCACAACATACCCGGATATACAGGCAAGTTATCCCGACCAATACTGGATCTGGCACTGCTCAACGCGATGATGTAAAAAAAACACAACAGCATACCGGGGAGCAGACGTGAAAAACGACCTTGTCTCGGGTTCACCCGGCTTAGCGGGACCGCCATTAACGCAATAAGCGGTATCATCAAGATGATAGAAAACCGCCATTGTAGTTCTGCACGATCCTTCAGGTTCGAACTCGACAGGAGGACGGAGGTCGGCTTGGCCGTTTGTTCGGGGTCTCGCTCTTTTGGCACAACTTTCTCGATCAACTGCCCGTATTCTTCATACTTAATGACCTGATAGTCTTTTTCGCCAGGCTTTCCGCTATAACGATAACCATCATTCAACACCAGAAAGCGGTTATTGTTTTCATCAATCTGCGTTTCACCGCGCTCTGAGACCACGGTGATGACATCTTGCGGACCAAAAAAGTTGCTGACCTTGTATTCATTGATAAAGACCTTGGACAAGTCACCATTTTCGGTGAAGCCTTCCGCATAGGTCACGCGTTTACCCGAAGGAAGAGATTGAAATCTGCCGGGCGCGAGTGTATCGAACTCAGTCATACTACGTTGACCAGCAAATAGTTTGCCCACCTGGGCCTCTCCAACGGGTTTCAACCAGAGCGTTACCCCAGCCGTCATCACCATAACAACAAGGCTCAGCAACAAGGTAATGACTGTAATTCGATAAGGTCCCATGCCGCTCGTTTCAAGAACGACCATCTCACTGTCAACATGTAGGCGCCCGTACACCAGCATCACAGACAGAAAAAAACTGATCGGGATGATTAACTCAAGGAATTTGGGTATTCGATAAGTAATCAACAGAAAGAGGATGTCCTTGCTCAGGATCCCATTGGCGGCCTCATTCAGGTAACCACTGAACCTCGACCCAATGGAAATAACAAGCACAATCCCGGCTACCACAAACATGGTTGCCAGCACTTCTCGCGAAAAATATTTGAAAAGAATCAATTCCAGCCCATTGCTTACGATAGACTCAGCTTGTGGTAAATCACACAGTCAACCATGGTGACAGCAATGTGACCATCGGCTTCATAAGAGTGATATTATCACCCTACTACACCCATAAGTCTTTAGGAGTTCACATGGAGTACGGCACAAAAACAGGAAATCCAGCCCGGACCAGAACCCAATGCCTCATTGTAGGCGTCTACGAAAATAGTAAGCTCACAGACTCTGCGACGCTACTGGACAAGGCAAGCAAAGGCCACATTCGCAAAGTTTTAAAACGTGGCGATATTACCGGCAAGACCAACCAGATGCTGGTCTTGCACGATGTGCCAAACATCAGTTCACCAAGAATACTGTTGGTCGGTCTTGGTAATAAAGAAACCGCCGACGCGGCACGATATGTCAGTATGGGACGTGCTGTGATTTCGCAACTCAAACAACTTTCTGCCAAAAACTCTCTTTGCTGCCTCCTTGAGGCAAGCGCCGGCAAAAAAGATCTTGCCTGGAAAACCGCCCGTCTTATCGAACAAATGGAAGCAGGTCTTTACAGCTATACCGAAATGAAAGGGAAACCTGTTGAACCTAGTCAGAATAATGAACAGATGGATTTCCATCTTGCCGAAAAGAGTAATCCTCGCACTGTCAATACAGCCATCGCCAACGCCAAAGCCTTGACCCTGGGTATTGCGGCTGCAAAAGATGTCGCCAACACACCCGCCAACATCTGTACGCCGACGTATCTCGCCACCGCAGCAAAACAACTCGCCAAAGACTACAAATCCATAACGACTAGCGTCCTTGAAGAAAAAGACATGGAAAAACTTGGCATGGGCGCCTTCCTTTCGGTGGGACAGGGCAGTGACCAGCCAAGTAAAATGATTATCATCAAACACAAGGGTGCAAAAGCAAAAGACAAGCCGCATGTCCTCGTTGGCAAGGGCATTACATTCGATACGGGCGGCATCAGCTTAAAACCTGGCGGCACCATGTATGAGATGATCTACGATATGTGTGGTGCCGCGAGTGTCTATGGCACCATGAAGGCGATCGCCGAACAAAAGCTGCCCATCAATGTTGTCTGTGTCATTGCCGCCGCGGAAAACATGCCTTCAGGCAACGCCTCCAGACCTGGTGACATTGTTAAAACCATGTCCGGTCAGACCGTCGAGATACTCAATACAGATGCAGAAGGACGACTGGTGCTCTGTGACGCACTCACCTATGTGGACAAATTCAACCCTGCCTCCGTCATCGATGTGGCAACGCTTACCGGCGCCTGTGTCATTGCGCTTGGATCCCATGCTATTGGGCTCTTCTCGAACGATGATACGGTGGCGAACAACCTTCTGGCCGCGGGTGAAGAAACGCTAGACCGTGCCTGGCGAATGCCAATCTGGGAGGAATATCAGACCCAGATCAAGAGCGCCTTCGCGGACATGCAAAACATTGGTGGCCGTGAAGCCGGTAGCATTACCGCAGCCTGCTTCCTTGCCCGATTCACGAAAAAATATCGTTGGGCACACCTTGATATCGCCGGGACTGCTTATAAATGGGCGGGCACAAACAAGGGTGCAACTGGCCGGTCCGTCACACTCATGACGCAATACCTGAATGACCGGGCAAATGAGGGATAGATCGCCTGTTGCAGCCATCTGTCACCCTTCGCGATAGGTAGATATGACTCGAATTGATTTCTACCAACTGGAGACCGACGAGGCACCCCTGATTTTCACCTGTCGTCTCATCGAAAAGGCCTATCGCGCAGGCAATCAAATATATGTTCATACAACATCGAGCAAGCAATCTGGCGAACTCGATGACCTGCTCTGGTCATTTCGTGAGGATCGATTCATCCCACATGCCATTGAGGGCGAGACAGGCAAGTCCCCTATAAAGATTGGTAATGACCACGAACCCGTGGATCATCAGGACGTATTGATCAACCTCTCAGGTGAAGTACCGGACTTCTTTAGCCGATTTGAGCGGGTTGCAGAAATTGTCCCACTGAATGAGAGCAGCCGGGATTCTGCGAGAAACAATTACCGGTTTTATAAAGAACGTGGGTATGATCTTAAGTACCATAAAATTCAAAAAAGTCGCACATAACTGTTCACAAGCAATTAGTCACAGTTTTGATCATATATAGAGAACCAGACATCACTATTCGCGTATGAAAGATCAAGAAAAAGACCCACCCAAAGAGGCGGAACAAGGTGGTATCTCCCAGATCCCTCTACTCAAAGACGTTGTATTCGATGCGGCCCAACCATTGAAAACACCACGGTCTCCAGCCAGGAAGAAAAAACCGGTAGGAGATCACGGCCCTGACTATGACCCAGATACACTGGATCTATTTGAAGAACCCTCGGCCAGGTTCCTTTCTTATGTCAACGATCACACCAAAGACGAGGTCCGGGACGGCGCTGGTCAGGTCATTAATGATCTGGTTGACGAATATTCGCTGGAAATTACCCGTCTACTGCGAGACGAGCTAAATGAGCAGCTACAGTCGATCTTACAAGACCTGAGCGATGGCTCAGATAACCCATCCCAAGACGATTGAATTTGCGTGTATAATCGCGCTTTTTTTGCTCAACCTATATTTGGCCAACCAACAAAAGCAGATCGATGAAGAAGTATCAACCACAAGACATTGAACAACGCTGGTACCAGAAATGGGAAGAGGCGGGTTATTTCGCCCCATCCGGAAATGGAACACCTTTTTCAATTGCCATTCCGCCACCTAATGTCACCGGTACATTGCACATGGGACATGCCTTTCAGCATAGTCTCGTTGATGCGCTGATCCGCTATCGCCGTATGAAGGGCGATAACACTCTCTGGCAAATGGGGACTGATCACGCGGGCATCGCAACGCAACTCATCGTGACCGAACAACTCGCAGCAGAAGGGATCAAGCCCACAGACCTTGGCCGTGATAAATTTCTGGAGAAGGTGTGGGAGTGGAAAGAACACTCAGGCGGAACGATTTCCAACCAACTCAGACGACTCGGTGCATCCCTGCATTGGGAAAATGAGCGGTTTACCATGGATGAAGGGCTTACCCGGGCCGTTCTCGAAGTTTTCGTTCGCCTTCATGAAGAGGGGTTGATCTACAGAGGTAAGCGGTTAGTCAACTGGGACCCGGTGCTTAAATCTTCCCTGTCAGATCTTGAGGTCGAATCCACCGAAGAAAACGGACACCTATGGCACTGCAAATACCCGCTTGTCGATAACCCTGAAGAGTTTCTGATTGTTGCAACGACTCGCCCTGAAACCATGCTGGGAGATTCTGCTGTTGCTGTTCATCCCAATGATGAACGCTACAAGGCGCTCGTCGGCAAGCAGGTGACCCTGCCATTGACCGGGCGAACCATCCCTATTATTGCCGATCATTATGTTGACCAGGAATTTGGCACGGGTTGCGTGAAGATTACACCCGCCCATGATTTTAATGACTACGATGTGGGCAACCGGCACGATTTGCCCATCATCAATGTATTGAACGAAGACGCCTCAATCAATGATGTAGCGCCCGAAAAATATCGCGGTCTCGATAGATATGAAGCAAGAAAGCTCATTATTGCCGATCTTGAAGCACTGGGTCTTCTCGATAAGATCGAAGATCATAAGATGGCCGTACCTCGCGGTGAACGATCCGGTGTGGTGGTCGAGCCCTTCCTGAGCGATCAATGGTTCGTCAAGATTCAACCCCTGGCTGACCCTGCGATCAAAGCCGTTGAAGAAGGCGAGATCGAATTCATTCCAAAACAAGCAGAAAACATCTACTTCGCCTGGATGCGAGATATTCAGGACTGGTGCATCAGCCGCCAACAATGGTGGGGACATCGAATCCCTGCGTGGTATGACACTGATGGCCATATCTATGTGGGTCGAAGTGAAGAAGAAGTACGCGAGAAGAATGACCTTGCTGATGAGGTAAAGCTCAATCAGGATGAGGATGTCCTGGATACCTGGTTCTCATCTGCGCTCTGGACATTTTCAACCCTGGGTTGGCCGGATAAGACTCCGGACCTCGAGACATTCCACTCGACTGACATCATGGTAACCGGGCACGACATCATCAGCATCTGGGTCTCCAAGATGATCATGATGACCTTGAAGTTTATTGGCGAAGTCCCTTTCCACAAAGTTTACATTCACGGCCTTGTGACGGATTCAGAGGGTCAAAAAATGTCCAAATCAAAAGGCAACGGCCTGGATCCTATGGACATCATCGATGGCATTAGTATCGATGATTTGGTCAAAAAAAGGACAGACAATCTCATGCAGCCAAAAATGGCTGCGCGGATCGAAAAGGCTACCCGGAAAGAATTTCCAGATGGTATCAAAGCCTACGGCACCGACCCACTGAGATTCACTTTCTACGCCATTGCCTCGCGAGCACGAGCGGTACGATTCGACATGAACCGGGTCGATGGCTATCGAAACTTTTGTAACAAGTTATGGAATGCTGCCAATTTCACCTTTATGCATACCGAGGCCGCGATCGCAGCAGATGATCTTAAGGGTGAAAAGGAACTGACCGTTCTCGATAGGTGGATCAGGGCGGAATTCCAAAAAACCGCTGCCGCTGTAAACCTTGCAATGGAAACCTACCGATTTGATCTTGCAGCAAAAGCGATTTATGAATTCGTCTGGGATGAACTCTGCGATTGGTATCTCGAACTTAGCAAACCCATCCTGAATTCTGAGACCACGCCGGAGACGATACTAAGGGGTACACGCCATAACCTGTTGTGCGTACTGGAAGAAACACTGCGGCTCGCCCACCCCTTCCTGCCCTTCATTACTGAAGAGATCTGGCAGCAGCTCCCCCGTGGTATTCGGGGTACTGCCGATTCAATTATGTTGCAACCCTTCCCGGAGTCTGATTCAACCCTGAAAGATGATGCCGCCGTCGTCGATGTTGCCTGGATTAAACACGTTGTCACAGGGGTTCGAAATATCCGTGGTGAGATGAACATTTCCATTGCAAAACCAATACCCATCCTTTTTAACAATTGTAGTGATGCTGACCGTCGCTGCATTGATGACTATGGCGATTTACTGACCTTTCTCCTGAACCCTCTGGAACTCACCCGCCTGGCTGAAGGCGCGACCCTACCTGTCTCTTCTACCTATCTGGTTGGCGAGATGCAATTGTTGGTACCCATGAAAGGCCTTATTGATCAGGAAGCGGAAATTGCGCGACTGGAAAAGGAAATTGACCGGAAATCGACGGAACGAGACCGCGCAGATGGCAAGGTCAACAATCCTAACTTTGTTGAAAAGGCGCCGGCAGACGTTGTTCAGAAAGAAAGAGACAAGGTTGCAGACTTGTCATCGGCCATCGAAAAGCTTCAAGAACAACGTTCCAGCATAGAGAAACTCTAGGAAACATCGGATTACGTTCGCAACGCCGAATCGCTTTTACGACAATATCAGGTTGGTGGCACCTGCTCTTTATTGCACTGCAATAAAACCCCTCTAAAAAAAACTTGTACATAATTTCAACATTATGCCTTAATGCCTCACTTGTTTTCGATTTGTAGATTGAAAACTGTTGCACGAAAGAAGGCGCATAATAAAAAAGAGGGATTGGGTATGTCAGAAAGACAGTCCGGAACCGTAAAATGGTTCAACGACGCCAAAGGATTCGGTTTTATCGAAAGAGAAGATGGAGAAGATGTGTTTGTCCATTTCCGATCAATTCGTGGAGAAGGCTACCGCACCCTGAAACAAGGGGCACGAGTTGAGTTCGATATTTCCGAGACCGATAAAGGCTTTCAAGCAGAGGAAGTGGCTGAGGTTTAGCACCCCTTCTGGTACGTCAGTCGAGTAATAAAAAACCCACCTCGTGAGGTGGGTTTTTTATTTCAGTAATTTCTCTAATCCTTATTCATCAAGAACAGAAAGAACCACCTTGCCAATGGTGTTATCCGAAGCAACCAGCGTCTGCGCTTCTTCAACTTTCGCTATCGGGAATACTGTATCGAGGATTGGCTTGATCTCACCAGACTCTATCTTTGGCCAGACTTTTTCGTAGAGCTGCGCCATCACTTCCTTCTTTTCACCGAGCGGTCTGGCTCGCAAGGTCGAGCCGATCACGCGGATTCTCTTCATCATCAAGGCACCCAGATCCAGCTCTGCCTTGTTTCCACCCATGAGACCGATCAACACCAACCGACCATTCAGGCCGAGTAGCTTGAGATTATCGTTAAGGTAGGCACCACCGACAGGATCGAGAATTACATCGATACCTGTTTCACCTGCAAAGATTCCAGCCTTGTCCAGAAAGGATTCCTGCCGACGATTCGCACCTGAATCAGCCCCTAGCGTCACGCAGCTATTGATTTTTTCTTCACTGCCAGCGGTAACAAAGCAGGGGGAACCGAAACTCTTGCACAACTGGATAGCCGCAGTACCCACACCACTTGCCCCTGCATGAAGAACGACCTTTTCACCTTTCTGAAGTTTCGCTTCCATAAACAAATTTAACCACGCGGTCGCATAAACCTCCGGGAAACATGCCGCTTCGATAAACGACAATCCTGCGGGAATTGGCAGAACACTGCCTTCATCAACGGCGGCATATTCAGCGTATCCACCACCTGCCAACAATGCACAAACTCGATCTCCGAGTTTAAACCCGCTCACCTGCTTGCCCAGGCCAACAACTTCACCAGCACATTCCAGTCCCATCACAGGACTGGCACCGGGAGGCGGCGCATAGAAGCCTTGACGTTGAATAAGATCGGCTCGATTTATTGCTGTCGCGAAGACTTTGATCAATACTTCGTTGTCAGCGGCTTGCACCGTGGGAAATTCCTGCCAATGGAGTTTTTTATCTTCATCGATGATTACGGCTTTCATATCAGTCTCTTCCTGGTTTTATATTTCTTCAGGTCTCAAAACATCCCTGAACCGCTCAATAGTGTGGCGGTGGTGTTTCCTGTGACATTTCCGGGCTCAGGTGTTCCATCATTTTAACTTGATCCATTAACAACGATATTCGATGGCCAAGTTGTATTATCTGTTGTTGTTGGCTACCAAGGGCATCATCCAGTTTCTGGATCAAATCTTCCTGAAAAATGAGCCTGCTTTGCAGCTCTTCAATGGCATTCTCGATCTTATCACCCACCCTAATGTC
>CAZAZB010000147.1:0-3934 GCA_964489485.1 uncultured Pseudomonadales bacterium
TGATGCAATAATCGTCATTTGTACAATGATCCTGATGCTGCCAGGAATCCTGTTTCGCACAAGAGAGATAAAAAAGTTAGAAAAGGCAGTCACCAGGGTCAGTGCAATGCACATCACCAACGCGACGCTCATTTTTGTGGTCACAGCCAGAGCGGAACAAATACCCAGAATCTGCAATCCAATCGGGTTATCCCTAAACAACGGTGCAAGCAATATCTCTTTTATGCTAGCTGTATCTTCGTTTGACATCTTCTACTCCCTTCGAAGGTTACCCTTCCAGGTCTCTTAAAATTGGACCAAATGCACCATCGCCTAACCAGTAGACAACAAGATTCTGTACGCCACGACTGGTCAATGACGCGCCGGACAAACCATCTACCTGATAGTTCGCATCAGGTGAATTCGGATTCACCGAACCCTTAATAACTTTCAACGCAACCTGGTGGTCGGCGTCATAGACGGATTTTCCGGCCCAGAGTGCTTTCCATGCCGGGTTATCCACTTCACCGCCCAGTCCAGCAGTTTCCTGCTGCTCATAAAATGTAATGCCTGAAACTGTATTGCCATCACCTTCCAAAGCGATGAAACCATATAGCGTCGACCAGAGACCGTAGCCATGAACAGGCAGTACGATTCGATCCAGCTTATCGCCCTTCTTTAAAAGATACGCAACACTGTATCTGGCGCGACGTTTAATCGACGCTATATCTTCCCGGGACGTCAACATAATCGAAGACGCAGGATCTTTCGCCGCCTTGCGCTGGTCGTAGGTTGCAGCATCGATACCCGCATCCAGCACTTCGCTGGCCGATAGAAAACGCTGCTCCTGCAGATCGACAACCCTGATTTCGAACTCATCGAACAAACCATCGATCTCTGAGTTTTCTGTCACGCCTTCTTCATAAAGACCAGCGGCAATTAGAATATTCTTGTTTCGATCCAGTTCTTTATTCGCTAGCCGTTCCGGCTTGAGCATCACCGCGGCACCAGACACAACAATGGCGCAAACGAAACACACTGATAATGCAACAACCAGTATGTTTTTGATGGAATCCTTATCCTGGGGATCAGACACGGGCTAACCTCCTCCTGACATTGGCGCGAACAACTGTCCAGTCAATGATGGGTGCAAATAAATTGGCAAATAGTATCGCCAGCATCATACCTTCGGGGAAGGCAGGATTAATAACGCGAATCAGTACGCACATCACACCAATCAACGCTCCAAATATCCACTTACCTGTATCGGTCATTGACGCGGAAACTGGATCGGTTGCCATATAAACCATACCGAAAGCAAAACCGCCTACGACCAGATGCCAGTACCAGGGCATGGCAAACATCAAATTTGTTTCTGATCCAATCATATTAAAGATGGTGGACATGGCCACCATCCCCAGCATCACACCTGCCATGATTCGCCATGAGGCTATCTTTGCAACAATCAGAATGAATCCACCAATAAAGATCGCCAGCGCAGATGTCTCCCCCACTGAACCCTGCATATTACCGATAAAGGCTGTCATCCAGGTCATCCCGGAAGCGGCAACCCCTTCCATACCACTCGCGGCAGCGATACCGAGCGCCGTGGCACCACTGAAACCATCCACGGCTGTCCAGACAAAATCACCTGACATCGAAGCTGGATAAGCAAAAAAGAGAAAAGCGCGGCCTGTCAGCGCTGGATTAAGAAAATTCTTACCCGTGCCACCAAATATTTCCTTACCAATGACAACACCGAAAGTGATGCCGAGAGCCACCTGCCACAACGGCATGGTTGCTGGCACAATCAGGGAGAAGAGAATGCTGGTGACGAAAAAACCTTCGTTCACCTCATGGCCACGTTTGATGGCAAAAAAGACTTCCCAACAGCCGCCCACCACAAATGTCACCATATAAATAGGGACATAAAACGCGGCGCCGTAAACCAGGGCATGCCAGCCGTTATCCGCATCATAGCCAGCAAGCAATTCGACGATCCATCCCCGCCAACCCGCCAGACTTTCAACGCCCATCTGATCCATGGCAAGATTCGCCTGCAAACCGACAAAGTACATGCCTGCAAACATTGGCAAGAAGGCGCACCACCATACCGTTGTCATAATCCGCTTCAGGTCTGCAGCATCCCTGACATGAGAAGCGCTGGTCGTGACAGTGCCCGGTGTATAGAAAATGGTATCGACCATTTCATACACGGCAATATAATTCTCAAACCTGCCACCTTTTTCAAAGTGCGGTTCGATCTTATCCATTAAATCTCGTAGCGACATGGGGATAGGCTTCCTGCTAACTCTCTGCCTCTATTCGCGTCAACATCTGACGCAAATAAGGACCATATTCATATTTTCCCGGGCAGGCAAAGGTACACAATGCCAGATCATCTTCATCCAGTTCCAAACATCCCAGATCTATCGAGGTATCAAAATCACTCACCAGAAGTGCGCGCAACAATTGAGTCGGCAGAATATCCAGCGGCATCACTTCTTCGTAAGTACCAAGAGGAACCATCGCCCTTTCACTACCGCCAGTGCTGGTGGTGAGCGAGAAATTCTTTTTACCCAGCAAACTACTCATCAAGCTACCGACAAACAGCCTGGTGAGTGAAAATTTCGTCAATCCCGGCATCACAAAGCCAAAGAACTCTCTCTCTGTGCCTTCCTTTAGTACAGAAACCTGATTGTGAAACTTTCCAAGGTACGCCATAGCGCCAAAGGCTCTGCGCCCGTCAAGAACGGAACCACTGATGATTCGGTGGTCGCCGCTGGCAGAGATTTCGCCCGCCATCAGTTCATCCGTACTCGCACCAACACGCGTTCGAAGTAACCGCGGATTGTCTACATCCGGTCCGCCGATGGCAATGACCCGTTCAAAGAAAAGCGTTCCTGACAAAAACAGATGTCCCATGGAAATAACATCCTGGTAGCCGACAGACCAAACAGTCTTGTTGCCATTAGCAGGGTCAAGAAAGTGAATATGAGTGCCTGCCAGTCCTGCTGGATGAGGACCAGAAAATAGTTCCTGGCGTGCCTGCGTATTATCGCTTTGAGGGACATCGGCATCCGGGGCACTACAAACAAAGACAGCACCATCTGTTAATCGGCCAAGGACATCGATACCGGCCAGAAATGCTTCTTGCTGTTCTTTTATAAAGTGTTGTGGATCTGCAGCGAGCGGGCGAGAGTCCATCGCTGTCACAAAAATCGAGTGAGGCTGGGTACCCGGTGCAGGAACCTTGCTATAGGGTCGCGTTCGGAGGGATGTCCACTGTCCAGAATCGACCAGTGTTTGTTCGACATCTTCCCGCGGTAACTGCCTGATTTCATCACTGGTATGCGATTTGAAATCGGCGTTACCGAAAGAGAGGGAATCACCATCGCCGATATCAATGACGAGAGACTGGAAGACACGCTTTGCGCCGCGATTGATGGCAGAAATGATGCCACAGGCAGGCGAAGTGTACTTAACGCCGGGTGTTTTCTTGTCCGTGAAGAGCAGCTGCCCTGCGACAACCGGATCACCAACATTCACTTCCATTGTTGGTTTCATCCCGGGATAGTCGTACCCAACGAGGGCAACACTACGTGCCGGGCGGCTGGATTCTATCTTCTGCTCCGGACTACCGGAAATGGGCAAGTTGAGCCCGCGCTTTATCCTAATCATCCCCTACCTGACAACGACCTTTCGGTGAAACTACATGGTGTAAAAAAACTGAAATTGAAGACGATCTTGATCCAGTAAGCGCTAAAAAAGTCCTGGCGATTCCCGGAAGACAAAACCTTGATCAACTGTATGGTCAGGACATTTAATGCCCTAAAAAAAACGCGGCAATTATAGTTTGATAGCAGCGATTTATCTACTAGAGATTACAGATTTGTACTGTCGCGGCACAATCGGAAATTATTACGACTCTATCTCCGTAAAAAATTCCGCAAAA
>CAZAZB010000147.1:4034-5959 GCA_964489485.1 uncultured Pseudomonadales bacterium
TCGCGGCACAATCGGAAATTATTACGACTCTATCTCCGTAAAAAATTCCGCAAAAACTTCCACAAAAAAAACCTGGCAAAACTCAGCCGACGGCACTAATACCAATTAACTTAACCAGCAGAAGTCGCCGCTTCCAATAGATCGTTCTCTTCGGGAAGCGAAGGTGCAATGAATGTGTAATTGATTCCGGCCATCTTCTGGGCCACCCGGACAACCTGGCAGCTATAACCAAACTCATTGTCATACCAGACATACAAAATGACCTGTGCACCCTGGACAATCGTTGCCTCTGAATCGACGATACCTGCATGACGATTGCCGATAAAGTCCGTTGAAACCAGCTCGCTGGATGCCGTGAAGTCTATCTGGCGTGACATCGAGGAGTTCAAGGACATATCACGCAGATAGTCATTAACCTCATCAACCGATGTTTCCGCTTCGAGTGTCAGGTTGAGAATAGCCATCGACACATTGGGCACAGGGACTCGAATAGAGTTGCCGGTCAACTTTCCTGCAAGTTCCGGTAACAACTTACCCACCGCACTGGTCGCATTAGATTCCGTCAGGACCATATTCAAAGGCGCACTTCGACCCCGCCTTGCCTTGGAATGCGTATTATCATGTAGATTCTGGTCATCGGTGTAGGCATGTACCGTCTCCATGTGTCCTCGAACAATACCGAACCGGTCGCTCATGGATTTAAGCACCGGGACAATGGCATTGGTGGTACAGGACGCTGCCGCAATAATGGTATCTTCCGGCACAACAAGGGATGAATTGGCGCCATAGACAATATTCTTGATATCACCCTTGCCAGATGTTGTTAGCAATACCTTGGCAGCACCTTTCGATTCCAGATGGCCGGCCAGGCCTTCGGCGTCTCGCCAGGCACCCGTACTGTCAATGATCAAGGCCTTGTCGATTCCGTAGGCCGTGTAGTCAATCGTTCGATGATCCGAGGCATAGATAAAACGGATTGGATTACCATTACAGATCAGCACATGGTTTTCTTCGTCGACCGCAATCGTTCCTTTAAACGTGCCATGGATTGAATCCCGGCGAAGCAAACTGGCGCGTTGGTTCAAATCTTTAACTCGGTCTTTGGGTTCACGCAGGACAACAGCTTTAGGCACTAGATTCTGACCACCACCAGCTTTCTCAACCAGCAAACGCATGACTAATCGACCAATCCGGCCAAATCCGTAAACAACAACATCCAGTGGTTCATGATGTACGGCATCGAGATTGCTGGTAATTTTCGAACATTCCCGCTTAACGTAGTCTTCCATGGGATCGCCATTACCCAACGCCATATAGGCTGAGGTCAACTTGCCCAGGTCAATATGCGCAGGACCCAGATCTAACCGACAAAGGATTTCCAGAATTGGGTGCGTTTCAAATTCTGACATCTCATTTCGTTCGATCTGGCGAACAAATCGATGAGCCTTCATCAGGTCAATGACCGATTGGTTGTAGACCGGGACACCATAGATATAGATCACGACATTTCGACGATAAAGACCGCCGATCATGGGGATCATTGCTTCAGCCAGTGCTTCGCGTTCTTTCCAGTCAGCGAATACGCCTTCAAGTCCGGGTCGTGCCACTTGGGAACTCCTCTATGGGTTGATGCCACTACAACCCCGTGGTCTATCAGCATTTAACTTGAGTCGCACGGCGCTGACAACAATGGGGTTGTGGGAATTCGCGTATTATAGTGGGTACAGGGTTATTGGCAATGGTGAAGTTGTTGGAAAGTGTAAGCGATCGTGGATTTGTCCCGCTAGCTGTCCTTGTGGTGTCTTCGTCGCTGGCGCGTCGGTGTCTTCGTTGCTGGCGTGGTGGTTTTGTCTCCGGTTGCCGAGAGAGTTGCGCGGTACCCCCTTCTCGCACCGCGCAAGTACATCCATGTATGCTGCTCTTTG
>CAZAZB010000147.1:6059-9373 GCA_964489485.1 uncultured Pseudomonadales bacterium
TAGCCCGGAGGGTCACGAGTAGTGACGAGAATGCATACCAGGCGTCCGGGGCGGGAACCTAACGAATAATCTATCGTTCCGACATCAAATGCAGTTCTTTATTCGTCTGATCAATTCTGAAATCGTAGTGACGCAAAAAGTTCATGCCCAACAGACCGCCAATCTCACTGTGCATGGACAACGGTAGTCCTCCGACGGCGATAGGACCGATCGACGCGCTTCCCAGCGCAAGCTCATTGATCGAAACGACCGGCGCTTCGACCACACCATTGGCCGTCGAAAATAGCCCCTCTTGTTTGCCACTCAGGTCATAGCCCATCGATTGCAACGCCGATTCATCAATGATGGTCATGGCAGCACCCGTGTCGATCAGTAACTTGATCGGGTATTGCCCATCGACCAGCGCTTCCACAATGAATTGCGCGCCATTTTTTAGCAGGGGCAATACCTCGAGACTGCCGAGCCGTTCATCCACTTCGGTCTGTGCGATCAATTCCCTTGCTTCTTCGCCTAATTGCGCGTGATTTTCGATCTGGGAAAGAGGAATAAGCGCAGCATCATAATTGCCCAGTCGAATTCGCAGCAGACCGAGCTTCAGGTAGTAACCAGCCTCCTCCGGCATGGCAAGGGTGATGCGCTCGTATAGTTCATCCACGGCAGCGAAGTTCTTCGCCTCCATCAGCTCTCTGGCATAGTCACCCGTAATATTGTCGAGAAAGCGGGAGAAGAGATACTGCTCACGTTCTGTCTTGATCAGAAGGTCTGCTTTCTCCATCACGGAAAGAGCATCTTCGAAATAGCCCATGGCAGACTTGACTCGAGCAAGCCGGGTGAGCCCATCGAAGTAATCTCCGTAGTAAGACATATACTGTTCGAGTAACGCGCCTGCAGAAGGCGTGTAGGCATCACCAATCAATGCATGGATGACAGCCGGGTTTCCCTCGCTCCGCTCCACCACTTTGAAATAACGACGCTGTTCATACAGGCGCTTTAAGCTTGGTGGCGGTTCGATTCTTGGTAAGCTTTCCTGGACGACGTTATCCGGTTCAACCTCCGGGTTAGCCATATCATGCAACACCCAGCCGCCAGCAAGCCCCAGGGTGAAGACTAATATGATTGCCAGTCCTTTCAACTAATTCTCCACATTATAGTGGCATCCTAACCCGCAAAGGCTTGTATAATATAATCTATGCCAGGGAACATCTGAATTTATGGACACACACCAGCCATGACAAAACCCAGTTTATTTCAATAACCTTTCGTCCCGCGCAATCGCCAGACTATAACCCGAAGAGCCAACATGAAGGTCATTTCCATCTCCAATGACATGATACCCGTAAAATCGGGTGATCGACGGCGCTGGGAGAATCTACCGGGCTCAGCCGAATCTCTGGCGATCGCCAATAGTTTGCAGTCAAGCGAGTCGATTCACCATTCGATGTGCCTGGTGATAACCGAGGACACTGCCTCCGCAGAAAAGACCCACAATGAACTCCGTTTCTTCCTTGGCGATGACTATCCCATCTACGGTTTTCCGGATTGGGAAACACTGGTCTACGACAGTTTTTCGCCGCATCAGGATATCATTTCAGAACGACTCTCTATTCTAAATGAGTTGCCTGATATTAAGCGCGGGGTGGTGGTCATTCCTGCCAACACGATTATGCAGAAGCTGCCTCCCAGGAGTTTTTCCCTGGGCAGTAGCCTGCACCTGGATGTTGGCCAGAAATTTGACATCCCGGAGATGCGGCGCAGGTTACAGTCAAATGCCTATCGGTGTGTTGAAACTGTTGCTGAACACGGCGAGTTTGCCGTTCGCGGCGCTATCATGGATATCTTCCCGATGGGTTCAGATCTTCCCTATCGTATTGATCTATTCGATGATGAAATAGAGACACTGCGAACCTTCGACCCGGAAACCCAGATATCTATCGACCGGGTAGACCAGATCCGCATGCTTCCTGCCCGCGAGTTTCCGTTGTCCGATGATGCAATCAATTTTTTCCAGGACAACTGGCACCAGCATTTTCAAAGTGACCCACGGAACTGCGCCGTGTACCAGGATGTCTCCCAGGGACTGTCGCCCGCCGGGATCGAATATTATCTACCGCTATTTTACGACAAGCTGGAGAGCCTGTTCGACTATCTCCCGGATGACCTACTCGTTTTCACCGGCGATATTGAATCGACACTTCGCCAGTCCTGGGATACGGCACAGAGCCGGTATGAAAACCTGCGATACGATATTCAGAAGCCGATTCTATCACCGGAAGAAATTCTGGAATCTCCAGACGAACTCTTTGCTCGATTAAAAAGTCATCCGCGCATCGATTATCGACCGACATCAGACACAGCAAAAGCGAATCAGTTTTTATTTCAACCACTGCCAGACCTAACTGTTAATGACAGGGGTGCCAGTCCCTTGCTGCGACTTTCAACATTTCTGAATTCAAATCGGGTTAAAATTCTAATCGCTGCGGAATCCAATGGCAGACGAGAGGTCGTTGATGAATTATTACGTAAACATCACCTTCAGCCAAAAGTAACATCGAACTGGCAATCGTTTCTGGAAGATGACAGCCAATCGCTATATATCACCGTAGCGCCCATGGAGCGTGGTTTCTTCAATGCAGATAAAGGTGTTGTTCTTCTAACCGAACAACAGCTGTTTGGCGAAAGGGTATTGCAGAAGCGGCGCCGCGAAAAAGAAAAAGACAATGCTGCAGAACTGGTTGTTCGCAGCCTAACCGAATTGGATGTCGGCGCACCCGTTGTACACATCGATCATGGCGTTGGCCGTTATCTCGGTTTACAGTCACTGGAAATAGACGGCCAGGAAAATGAATTCCTATGCCTTGGATACCAGGAGGATGCGAAGCTCTATGTGCCGGTTGCATCCCTGCACCTGATATCCCGCTATACCGGAAGCGAAGAGTCTCTTGCACCGCTGCACCGTCTCGGCGGTGAGGTCTGGCAGAAGGCAAAACGAAAAGCTGCCGAACAAATTCATGATGTCGCAGCAGAGCTTCTCAATATCTATGCCCGGCGCGAAGCGAAGATGGGGTTCGCCTACCCCGTTCCGGATGACTCATACGAGAAATTTGCATCCGAATTCCCATTTGAGGAAACACCCGACCAGGAAACGGCCATCGAGAATGTCATTTCCGATATGGTCAAGGAAAAGGCAATGGACAGGCTTATCTGCGGCGATGTCGGCTTCGGCAAAACAGAAGTTGCCATGCGCGCCGCTTTTATTGCCGTACAATCAGGCAAGCAGGTCGCCATATTGGTGCCTACCACCCTGCTCGCTCAAC
>CAZAZB010000148.1:0-3619 GCA_964489485.1 uncultured Pseudomonadales bacterium
TGACTCAACCAGTCGAGCCCTCGCTACGGCTCCTATTCTCGGACAAGCTCCTAGCCAGACTTTTTGACAAACTTTGTCAGAATTACAATCTGCTGCCCATTGATGCGCCCTTCAATATGCTCTGGATTATCGATCACCAACGATATTCCCCGAACTGCTGTCCCTCTTTTGGCGGTGAAACCCGCACCTTTGACATTGAGGTCTTTGATGAGTGTTATTGTGTCACCCGAGTTTAACTTGGCACCGTTACTATCAAAGTGGGCAGGTGAATGATCAACGTTTTCAGGTGCCTCAATGGCTTGTGCCCAGGCAAGTGTCTCTTCTTTTAGATAGAGCATGGCGAGTAGATCCTGCGCCCATGACGCTGATTGGAGCCTCGATAAGATGCGCCACGCCATTACCTGAACAGCAGGAACCTGGCTCCACATACTGTCATTAAGGCAACGCCAATGGTTGGTATCCATCTGTCCGGATTCACCAATTTGGCTATGGCAGGTCTCGCAAACAGCAATGCTCTGGTCAACACTGCCGTCAAAATTCGGAGCGATCTCATATGTCTCAAGATTGTCGGTGTGACCACATAGTTCGCATTTTGACCCACTTCGCTGGGTCAGTTTTTCATTCATCATCTGACGTTAACAACCCCGCTTTTTCTTCGCGATGAAAGCCTTCAAATGTTGGCTGGAAGCGCCTTTGCTTGCTGGATGAACTGTTGGACGAGCTAAAGAGAAAGCTGCCACTTCCATGATGCATGCCGCCATCAACGCGCATATCGATGCCGGTAATATAGGCAGCCATCTCGGAGAGAAGAAAGACGACTGCGCCAGACACTTCAGCGGCGGTGCCATGCCGACTGATGGGCGCTCTGGAGACAATCTTTCGCAGACCGTCCCACGCTGACTCAGGATATCTGTCGAGACCTGTGGTGCCGATAAATCCGGGTATCACACAATTAACCCGGACACCCGCTGCTGCCCATTCGACGGACGATGTAAAGGTGAGATTAGAAAGTCCTGCTCTTGCTGCGCCATTGTGACCCATACCAGGCATGCCATTTTCATGGTCTGCACCGATATGAACAATATTACCGCCGTGTTCCCTGAAACATTGGCGATAGACTTCACGCGACGTCAGAAAATAGCTGGTCAGGTTATTCTCGATGACGGCATTCCATCCATTGAGGCTAAGGTCTTCCAGCTTTGCGGGGAATTGGCCTCCTGCCGCATTCACCAGGCCATCAATTTTGCCATGATTCTTGATAATTTCTGCAACCAGATTGATCACCACTTCTTCATCGCGAAGTTCACCGGTATAGATACCGGCGACAGACCCGCCGTCCGCTTCAATCTCATCACGCGTCTTTTCCAGTTTTTCGATTGACCGACCGGAGAGAACGACGTCCGCGCCAAGAAAGGCAAGCTCGTGAGCAATGCATCGACCAAGACCACCACCGCCGCCAGGGATGTAGATAGTCTGTCCAGCAAATAGATCGGGTCTGAAGCCTGATTGATAGGGCATCTCTTTATTTCCGGTTTAGGCTGTTGTTATCCATCAAGCGGATGAAAACGAATTCATTGTGTCGCTGGTGTCTATTACGCTGGCATTTATTGCACTGGTTTAGTGCCGCTTACGCGGACGAGAATGCCTGGAATAAACTCACTCACACTGACGAACCTGAACCCGGCTTGTTCAAAGTAGGAGACACAGTCGGCTTTCGAGTGGGCGATGCCGGTGCTGTTTGACATCACCTCATAGAGCCCCCAGATGGCAGCATCAAGAGGCCCGGTTCTATCATCGTCGAGCATTTCACCAATGAGATGCATTTCACCACCCGGTAGCAGGGCATCAAATGTTTTTTGGATGACCTGGCCAATTATTTGCCGATTGTACTGGGGAAGATTGCTTGCCATCAAAGCGACATCACAATCTTCGGGGAAGTCATCTTTTGTAAAATCACCCCCCTCGGCACTGACCTGTTTCTCAACATGATGTTTGGCGATAAACTCACGCGTAACTTCGGCAACGGGTGGCAGATCAAAAACAACAGCGGATAGTTGCGGGTGGGCCTGGGCCGCTACGATGGAATAGGCACCGGAACCACCGCCGAGATCCATCATTTTTGAACGATTGGATAGATCTACCTGTTTGACGAAACGCCTTCCAGAGCCAAATCCAACGCTGGCAGTAGCCTCATGGTATCGCCGCGCATATTCGACGGTCATGGTTTCATAACTACCAATAATGGTCGCTGTTTCGGGGTTTTGTAGTTTTTCTGTCAGCTTGCCGTAGTTGTCCCATGAGGGCCGGGTAAAGGTGAGCCATGAAGCAGCATAGCTTTTACCACCCTTGACCAGGAATCGAGCCACATCATCAGCATTGTCATAGTGATCTTCATGCCACAAGATTAGCCCGGACGAAGCGCACATGGTCATCAGTCGTTCAGCATTGATCTCGGAAATACCAGCATGAGAGGAGAATAATTCTGGCGTGTTCTCGCCGCTGTCTATCGCAGTGAAAAGCGCCAGATCAATGGCGGCGAATAAACTCGCAGACCCGATAAAGGCGCGACTCAGGTTTTGTAGCCGGACAGTATCAACTTTCGAAGGCATCATTTCCTTCTCGGTCGAGTCTGATCCACTACCAGATTTTTCACTCACGATGCTTGTCCGCTACGACCTTTGAAGTATTCAACCGGTTGGTCCCAGTCTTCCGGCCAGTCTTCCAGTAGCCCACCCACTTTCACTTCTTCAATGAGTTGAAGTGCACGACCCAGGATAGCGTTTTGTTGATCGACATTGAATGCTGCGCCAAAATTGTTACCCATCGGAAAATTAAGGAACAAGCTTCGGGGCGGTTTGACTTGTGCGGTCAGGTCGCGGCCTGTTGAGATACAAACTGTTGGAATTCCAGCTTCTTCTACTACTCGACATACCAGACCCACGGTCTGGTGGTCAAGGGGTCAGGCGGGTGCAGCGACTAGTATGTCGACTGCATCCTCCCTTAGTTTTTCGATAAATGCTGGTACGGACTCTTCAATCAGTTTTGTACGATTGTAAATACGACCCATGAATCCGCTCCAGAATCTGGGTGCGATATTTCCGATTGTGCCATCGGCTGCCATTTCCTTAAGTCTGTCTATGGGGAATACGCAATTCAGATCGCGATCTGCATCATCATGGTTGTAATAGCTATCATTAATTTCGAAATCACTGGTCGTCACACTCTGATCGACCTCATCGAGCCTATGATCGTTGCGTGCCATAGGATCAAATCCTGGCATGGTGCAGTGGGATATCCCCCCCGATGTCAGCATGCTGACAGTAGATTGAGAGAGGGGTTTGGCTGGTCTTGTCAGTGGTGCGGAATCATTGACTGTCCATTGATAGGGTGGAAACCCCATGGAACCATAATGCTTGTTTAACTCGTCGACATAACTGATAGGTTTCATCTATCCTCCTGGATTACGCTTTTGTCCTGTTTCCCTGATTAAAACACATTTTTCAGCACCTTGAAGCCCACGAACATTTTTTTTGAACAGGGTCCGGGCTCGATTTGAAAGATATTTTATCCAATCCATTTTGATGGGTTCTCTTAACAGTCTCTTTTCAAAGATTCTTTT
>CAZAZB010000148.1:3719-5631 GCA_964489485.1 uncultured Pseudomonadales bacterium
TTATCCAATCCATTTTGATGGGTTCTCTTAACAGTCTCTTTTCAAAGATTCTTTTAACAGACAATGCGAATGATTCTTCTATAATGAGACTCTCACCAACCAATTGGACGGTTTTCATCAACCTCTTTTCAATCACTAAGTTGAACCACAAATATGCCCCATAAGGCTGACCTACAGTTGGCCAGGGCGCTGGTAGACGGGGATGAGCGGCAGTTTGGCATCTTTTTTGATGAGTATTTCCCGCGTCTTTATCGCTTCGCCTATACGCGGCTGGATTCTGATGAGGAACTGGTACGGGACATAGTACAAACGACGATGATGAATGCCATAAAGGCGCTTGGGAGATATAGAGGGGAGGCTGCAATGTTTACCTGGTTGTGTCAGATTTGCAGAAACGAGATTGCTGGCCATTTCCGTAAGCTGTCGAGGTCCGTGCCCGAGGTTCCTGCTGACGATGATGCTATTCGCCCTGTTTTGGAGTCCATTGAGGCGGATGAACAATCATCACCCGACACTCAATTCGAGAGTTTGCAGACAAAACGATTGATCCAGGAGGTGTTGGATTTTCTGCCTTCAAATTATGGGGATGCATTGGAGTGGAAATATATTCAGGGGTTTTCAGTGACAGAGATAGCCTCCCGGCTGGAAGTGAGCGAACTTGCGGCGCAGTCCATACTTGCTCGCGCCAGGACGGCATTTAGGCAGGCATTAATTAAAATTTCTCCACATCTGGCTTCAGGTCCAGGCATGGTGCCGGGAGAAGAGGGAAGATGACAGAGCCACGAAAGACAAGTGAAATGTTAGATGATCAACAAATAGAGACTATTCTAAAGAAGACCGGTGCCCGGCCAGTACCTCCTGCAGATGTAACACTTGAGGTCAGGCGGGCTGTACTTGGTGCATGGAAAGAAGAGACCAGGCTAACGAGAACCCGGCTCAAGCGGCGCTGGCTTGCGCTTGCGGCATCAGTTGTTGTCGTCGTCTCAGCCATGATCTTTCAGATGCAGAATACTGTGCCTGTGGCACTCGCGTCAGTTGACGACTCTCTCAACCGCGTCGAACTCTTCGAGTCTGGTCGCTGGGTGCCGATGACAGATCAAGTCCTGATGAAGTCCAGTCGAGTAAGAACGCGTGATGATGCGCACGTCTCATTAACGCTCGGTAGTGGGATAAACATTCGTCTTGATGAAAATACAGAAATTACGCTCCTTCAGGTCAGTGAGATTGGACTGGAACAAGGGGCTGTTTACGTGGATTCCTATGGTAAGCGTCCAGATGATGGGTTCATCGTCAGAACCCGGTTTGGTGCTGCCAGCGATATCGGTACACAATTCATTGTCCGGTCAGGATCAACGGGTTGGGAGGTTCAGGTTAGGGAAGGGGTGGTAGAGTTGGCGAGTGACGATAATCAGTTCCTCACTCGTGTAGAAGTGGGTAACAAGTTGTCTCTTACCGCGAATAGTGAAACCGAAAGTACTGCCATTTCAAGTACCGATCCTTCCTGGGGGTGGGCCGAAAGAACAGCGCCTTTATTTACGATCGAAGGGCATTCCCTGATGGATTACCTGGACTGGATGGCAAGAGAAACAGGGAATGAAGTTCAATTTAGTAGTGAACCAGAGCGTAAAGACGCACAGAGTACAATCCTTCACGGCTCGATAGAAGGTCTGGCACCAGGCGAGTCTTTAGCGACCGTGCTGGATTCTGCTGAATTCGAGATAGTCAGTAGCCGCAATGGGGTCATCCTGATAGGCAAGCAAAAGGAAACCAGATAGCGGTAGGTTAAATTTAGCGTTAGCAAGGGAACCTGGGATGTTGGACGCACGCTTGATTTCACTCCCTGGTTCCATCTTCGGGTTTCATCTTCGGTTTTCATCTTCAGGTTTCATCAAAGGTGCGCTGGAAAGTCAAG
>CAZAZB010000148.1:5731-9326 GCA_964489485.1 uncultured Pseudomonadales bacterium
TTTCATCTTCGGTTTTCATCTTCAGGTTTCATCAAAGGTGCGCTGGAAAGTCAAGATTGTTAAAATGGCATTGATCGAACAGATTTCTGGATAGGCCAGCGATTTGAATTCTATCTGGACCCTGTTTGAGTGCCTGTGTCGCGACTATTAACACCCCTAGTGCTTTTTTCCCTCCTTGTCTCACCGGTGAGTGCTGACACAACCATCCCCTTGTCTGTCTATCTCCAGGGCGCCAACGACAGTGGGCTGCGAATTATCTTCAGTTCCGGCACGGTTCCATCGCATTTACAGGTCACCATCAACAAGGACAACGTCGTCACAATGACGCAGGTAAAGCGGGTACTTGCTTCGTACGATCTGTATCTGGATAAAGTCGGTGAAGATGTCTTTGTCGTTAAAAGGAGGGTAGGCAAAATCGCAGCACTAGAAAAGGATCTCGCAGTGCCAGTGAATCTTGAACCATTGCCACCCATTGAAGAGATTGTTGTCACATCCAGCATGTATAAACTGATGATGCGCAATACTTTCAATGTTGAACTTCTCGGGCATGAGGAATTAGCGCGTCGCCCAGCCATTGCCAATGACGCATTGCGAACCATTAACCAGTTGCCGGGGTCTGCGACTGATGGCATTTCAGCAAGACCCCGGGTGCGAGGTGGTAACGAGGATGAAACACTCGTGCAGTTTAATGGCGTCAGATTGTACGAGCCCTTTCACTTGAAGGAATTCAGTGGCCTGTTTAGTACTGTCGACAGTCGCATCGTTAACTCTCTTGAGTTTATGAGTGGCGGTTTTCCTGTTCAATATGGCGATCGTTTAAGCGCCGTTCTGCAAATCAACACTGAAACGCCGGAGAGCCTGGGAGATATTAGAGAGGTAGGGGTCGGTATTTATACAGCGTCCTATCTTCAGAGCGGCGGCAGTGATGACCAGCACTATTTGATCGATATCAGACGCAGCACACTGGAAGGGTTGGCGAGCGTTGCTGAAACTGATATTGGTACCCCTGTCTTTGGCGATATCTATGCCCGTTATGATTGGGACCTTAATGAAGGTCAACATCTTTCTGTCAATCTGCTCTGGTACGCCGACGATGTATCCTTGAATAACAGTACCGAAACTGAAGAAGCAGAATCTCACTATGGGAATACCTATTTCTGGTTGGACTATGAAAGAGATTCAATATTCGGCTTGAAAAGCCGAACGATCTTTTCCCTGGCTGACATCAAGAACGATCGGGAAGGTGAGGTCGATATTCCTGATCAGGTAGAAGGCAAGCTTGAAGAGACCCAAAGATTCAATATCTATGCACTGAATCAAACATTTAGCCGTGAACTAAACGGCGGCAGTTTTCTCCAGGCGGGTCTGGAACTACGCTATCTTGATGCCAGCTATGAACTCGCGAGTGAGTTAAAAATAGATCCTGCATTCCAGGATTTGTCGAACTACAACAGACCATCGGAGGTCAACTTTGATGAAACAAAAAGTGGCGGTCATGTTGCACTGTTTACGAATTATCGATGGCGCCTCCTGGACAACCTGTATGCAGATCTGGGTATTCGTGTTGATTGGCAGAATTATCTTGCCGGTAACACCAGTCAGGTAAGTCCTCGCATTAATTTTTTATACCGGATGCAAACTGGTACTGAGCTTCGATTTGGCTGGGGACGGTTTGCCCAGGCAGAAGGGATCCATGAGTTGAAGATTGCCGATGGTTTAGCAGAGTTTCAGACGCCGCAAAAATCCAACCATACCGTCGCTGGTGTTACTCACGTTTTTGACTCCGGTCTGCGAGTACGTGTTGAGGCGTATTACAAGGAGGGGATCGACAATAGTCTTTACTATGAGAATCTCACTAACGCCCTAACGCTAGTCCCGGAATTGCAGGTCGATAGATATCTGGTGGAGCCGGAAGACTTTGTTGCCAGGGGGATAGAAGTGACGCTGGATGGATACCTGGGCGATGTTGATTGGTGGTTGAACTATTCCTTTTCTTCTGCCGAGGACAAAATCGGCAGTGTTAAAACGAACAGGAGCTGGGATCAGGAAAATAGTGCCAATGCAGGCGTCTCGATGCAATGGGGGAAATGGCAACATACGTTCACGACAACCTATCATTCCGGGTGGCCGACCACACCCTTGACATTGGACAGCAACGGCAAGGTCGTTGCATCTTCACGAAACAGCGTACGCTTTGCGGTCTATACCAGTTTTGATTACAAGACCATGAGAACATGGGAGTTTAGTAAGGGTCGTCGCCTTCGCCTGGAAGCTGGTGTGACAAATTTCTTGAATAGGGAGAATCAGATTGGCACAGAATATGTTCTGGATGAAGGTTCGCTCGTCAATACCAAAAATTTTGCTCTGCCGATCGCGCCATTTGCAGATATTTACTGGAGATTTTAAGGTTAGTCTTTTGGTTCGATTTGAGGTCTTGTAAAAACCTAGGCAGACTCAAGCAAATACAGAATTAAGAAAATGAAAAAGGAATCACATGACAACCGAAAAAGAACGAGCCAATCCCGTCGACGCGATCAGTTTTGACGCGATAATAGTCGGTGCCGGATTCTCTGGTATGTATATGTTACACAAGCTTCGTAATCTAGGCTTGAGAGTGCGAGTTATCGAAGCGGCAAAAGACGTCGGCGGCACCTGGTATTGGAACCGTTATCCTGGTGCTCGCTGCGATGTACCCAGCATGGAATACTCCTTTAGTTTTTCAGATGAGTTACAACAAGAGTGGAACTGGACTGAAGTGATGGCAGGCCAGCCTGAGATTCTTGAATATGCCGGTGAAGTGGCAGACCGATTTAACCTCAGACCCGACATTCAGTTCGAGACCAGGGTTGTAGAAGCATCATTCGATGATGAGCAAAAATGCTGGCATATACTGACGGATGCGGCGGAAAAATATTCTGCCAGATTTTGCATCATGGCGACAGGATGTTTGTCTAAACCTAATACGCCGAAAATTGACGGCGCTGAAGATTTTGAAGGGGCTATTTACCATACTGGACAATGGCCTCATGAAGGTGTCGATTTCAATGGCGTGACGGTGGGCATTATCGGCACGGGTTCTTCTGGTATTCAGGCAATACCTGAAATCGCAGAAGAAGCGAAGCATCTCACTATCTTTCAGCGTACACCCAATTACACGATGCCCGCGCACAACAAACCGCTAACCGATGCGTTTCGGAATGACGCAAAGGCTAACTACGACAGTATTCGGCAGGAACAGCGGGCGTCTGAAGCCGGGATTATCGGGTATGGTTTTGGTTTCGGTGGTGCTAGCCCTGAGATGCCCACGGCATCCATTCTCGAAACCACACTAGAGGAGAGGCGCACTCTGGTGAAAGAAAAGGGATTCGGGTCAATCCAGAAGTTTGCGGATATCGGGTTAGATATGAATGCCAATGAAATGGCTTGCGATATGTACCGTGATCAGGTGCGCAGGGTTGTAAAAGATCAGGACACGTCGGAAAAACTAATGCCTCGAAATTACCCAATCGGTTGCAAAAGGCCGGTGATCGATACAAATTATTATGAAACATTCAATCGCGAGAATGTCACCCTAGTCGATTTACGTCGCGGTGGT
>CAZAZB010000149.1:0-9321 GCA_964489485.1 uncultured Pseudomonadales bacterium
GAGGGTTATCGCCTGATATTCAGTATCGCAATCGCAGCCATGGCACTGGGATATGTCTTCATGTTCATGGTGCCATTGGTGGTGAAGTTTTCGATCGATGCCGTCCTGGCGCCCAGTGAATTGATCATGCCTGGCTGGTTAACAGGAATCGCCGCCTGGAGTCCGATCGAAAAGGCGCCAGATATGTTGATCTATCTAATGATCGCAGCCATTGCCAGCGTGTTACTCACCATGTGCACCGGTGCCCTTCTTTACGTTCGAGGTCGATGTGCAGCCCTTGCAGCGGAAGGCATTATAAGACGGCTCAGGGATAAGGTTTTCGATCACCTGGAGCACCTACCCAGCACATTCCATGACAAGGCAGATACGGGGGATCTGGTACAACGCTGTACCTCGGACATGGAGACGATTCGCGTATTCCTCTCCGGTCAGATCATTGAGATCAGTAGAGCCATACTGATGTTTCTCGTGGTATTGCCAATATTATTTTCTCTGGATGTGCGAATGGCGTGGCTATCTCTGGTAACCATGCCATTTCTGCTCATCGCGGCAGTCTTTTTCTTCCAGAAAGTTAAGTCCCTTTTCACCATTGTTGACGAAGCCGAAGCTGAGCTAACGACTGTGATACAGGAGAACCTAACAGGGATTCGGGTCGTTCGGGCATTTGCGCGACAGTCATTTGAAATCGAAAAGTTTTCAATCAAGAACGCTGCATTTCGAGACCATAATAAAAAGTTGATGGTTCTTCTGGGTGCCTACTATAGCTTCAGCGATCTGGTTTGCCTGGGTCAGATCGGTTTACTGCTGATCGCAGGTGCCAACTGGGTGCTACTGGGATCACTGTCTATTGGTACCCTGTTCGCATTTTTAACCTATGAAGGGATGGTCATCTGGCCAATTCGGCACATGGGACGTGTTCTGACAGATTCAGGCAAGGCGATTGTATCGATGGGACGCATCACTGAAATATTATCTGAACCGATTGAGAGCCAGAATGAGCAGAGTCCGGCACGCAGACTGGATGGTGACATTCGTTTTGAAAAAGTTTCTTTTGCCTATGGTGAATCGGCGCCGGTGCTCAACAATATAAGCTTTAGTATTAACGCGGGACAGACGCTTGCCCTGCTCGGTCCTCCCGGTTGCGGTAAATCAACCATCACTCAACTCCTGTTGAGACTATATGACTATCAACCCGATAATGGTGGTGGATCTATCAAACTTGACGAATGGGAGCTCGCCGAACTGAATCGTAAATTCGTGCGCTCCCAGATTAGTATCGTGTTACAGGAGCCATTTCTTTACAGCGCAAGCATTGGTGAGAATCTGCAAATCGGTCGTATTAACGCGAGTTTTGAAGAAATTGCTGCTGCCGCGCGTGATGCCTGCATCCACGACTCTATCGAATCGTTTCCACGAGGCTACGATTCCATGGTGGGTGAAAGAGGTGTCACGCTTTCCGGAGGCCAACGACAGCGCCTTGCGCTGGCCAGAGCATTGTTGAAAAACCCACCGATTCTTATTCTTGATGATTCTCTCTCAGCAGTCGACACAGATACCGAAGCCCAGATTCTTGGTGCACTGTCCAAACGTTCCAGCAAACAGACGACCATCATCGTGGCGCACCGATTATCGTCTGTAATGCATGCTGACAAAATACTGGTATTAGATAAGGGCGTCATCACCCAGGAAGGTACGCACCAACAGCTAAGCACCGAGGAGGGGACATACCGAAAACTCTGTGAAATCCAGGGAGCAATTCAGGATCAGATTATTCAGGATATTTCAGATCAGCGGCCAGGATCTGACCATTCTCCCACCGACACCAACGGAAAGAAGATGCAAGAAACAGAGGTAACAAAATCATGAGTGATGCATTCTTCGACGATGACAATTACCAGGATGGATTTAATGAAGACTCTTTTGAGCAGGGCATCCGGCTTGATCTTTGGAAAAAACTGGCAGGCTACGCTCTACACTATCGAAGAGATGTTGCTATTTTGATTTGTTGTGCCTTTGCAGTCGCGACGGCAGAAGTTGCCTTCCCAATGATTACACGAAATGTCATTGATGCCGTTGCAGAACAAGGTACAAACGTTGATCTCTGGCACTACGCTCGACTCTACGCAGCCTTTTGCATTCTGCTTGCAATCGCCGTCGCTGGTTTTTTCTGGTTTGGTGGCAGACTCCGCAATCATGTGAGCCATGATATACGGTTGGACGGATTTCGAAATCTTCAGCGCTTATCCTTCGCTTATTTTGATTACAGGCCGGTTGGCTGGCTGATGGCGCGGATGACGTCTGACTGCGAACGATTATCTAACATTCTCGCCTGGGGGATTCTGGACCTCATCTGGTCCTTCACCATGATGATAGGCATTGCCGGGGCAATGATGTACATGAATGTTAGTCTGGCACTGGCTGTGCTGTCCGTCATCCCTGCACTCATCTGGTTAAGCATCAATTTCCAGAAAAGAATTCTCGGCAGCGCGCGGGAAGTCCGAAAGACCAACTCCCGGATTACCGGGTCCTACAACGAGAGCATTATGGGCGTGCAAACCAGCAAAGCGTTTGTCAAAGAGGCAGAGAACCTTAATAGATTCGGTGGACTCACCGACCGGATGTACAGCGCATCATTCCAAAATGCTCTTCTGGCCGCGCTCTACCTACCTCTGGTTCTCATCCTCGGCTCACTCGCCTCTGGTCTGGCACTCGTTTATGGGGGACTTGAAGTTCTCTGGGGCACAATCACTGCAGGAACCCTCGTTGCTTTTCTCGCCTATAGTCGACATTTCTTCGATCCCATCGAGGAACTGGCACATTGGTTTGCTGAACTACAAATGGCCCAGGCATCGGCCGAGAGAATCATGAGCCTGGTAATGGCAGAATCTGACATCAAAGACTCACCTGAAGTCGAGAGGCGAATGGCGCAGCATTCATTGCTGACAGACGACAATACGGCATCCGATGGCTATCCCGACAGTATCCAGCATATCCTGTTTCAGGATGTGAGTTTCTCTTATGACATCGGTGGAAAAGTGCTGAACAAAATTAATCTGGAGATCAGTGAAGGCGAAAATATTGCCATCGTTGGCTCTACCGGGGGTGGCAAAACCTCATTGGTTAACTTGCTCTGTCGATTCTATGAACCCACCGAAGGGAAGATTCTGATCGATGACATCGACTACAAAGACCGGAGCCTTCATTGGCTGCAGTCAAATCTTGGCATCGTGCTACAGGCCTCACATATATTCGGCGGAAGTGTCGCCGATAACATTCGCTACGGGAAACTGGATGCGACCGCCAACGATATCATCAATGCCTCAAAACGCGCGGGTGCCCATCACTTTATTCGGGAAATGGAAAATGGTTATGACACACAGGTCGGTGAAGGTGGGTCGAGCTTGTCCGCCGGTCAAAAGCAGCTGGTCTCATTTGCCAGAGCGATTCTTGCCGATCCAAAGATTCTTGTAATGGATGAGGCCACATCATCTGTCGATACCATTACAGAACAACATATCCAGCAAGGACTCGATGAATTGCTCCGGGGTAGAATCAGCCTGGTTATCGCACACCGTCTATCCACCATCAGAAATGCCGATCGAATTCTGGTGATCGAGCATGGAGAGATAACAGAGTCCGGCTCCCATGATGAACTCATGAGTATTGAGGGGAGGTACTACAAGCTCTATACACAACAGAGTCTTTCCGAGTTGACACAAAATGACGAAAAATGGACACCAGCCTAATGGTTCATTTGATGCCGGCGAGATGTAAGAACTTGCTTACATACTCGATAAAAGTCCGAATGAATTGACCTTCTGCCTGTGTTATAACAACGCTAGAATAATGATAAAGGAGACCAGGTGGCCCGTCTCCACAGGCCTGTTGAGGTCGTGGTGTATCTGTGCCCGTCTACAAAGCGCATGATACTAACCGACACAGGTGTCATCAAGATCAGTGCAGGTCTGCTGCGCACGCTAGTTGTGCTGTTTGCGACTGTCTTCCTATGTCATGGTGCCTTGGCACTCGATTCAATGAGAAGCCATCAAAACCTGACACCCTTCACCGAATATTATCCCGATGAAACCCGGCAACTCACTTTCACCCAGGTAAAACAGCTACCAGACAACATCTGGGCAAGTGCTGAATCTACAAATTTCAGCTTTGGATTTACCGACATCCCCTACTGGTTTCGAGTCACCGTCTCTAACGAAACAGAGTCTAGCCAGCCTCTTCTTCTGGAGATTGGGCGCGCACGGATCGATAGCATCGAGGTGTACATCTCGCACAATGGAACCACGAGTCATTCTGTCACAGGCACCGATCACCCATCGGAATCTATTCGCGTGAATCAGCGAACACAGATCTTTCCGCTGGAACTCCTACCAAAGGATGAAGCGGAAATATTTTTTCGAATCAAAAATTCTGAAGCAGTCGCTTTCCCACTGACACTATGGCACCGGGATAAATTTTTTGAAGCTGACAAGAACGATATGCTGGTCTACGGTGCCTACTTTGGAATATGGCTCGTTATCCTGATTTACAATACCGTCCTGTATACGGTGCTGCCACGTCGTGCCCTGGCTTGCTTTATCGCTTTCGTTTTTAGCTTTGGCGTCCATCAACTGTTGGGGTTAGGGCTAGGATCAACTTACATCCAGGCCAAGTATCCAGACTTCTATAATTTGTCCAGCATTGTCAGCCTCGGTTTCTCGACGCTCACCCTGATGTGGCTTTGTAGTCACCTTCTATCACTGGCGGAAACAAACCGAACAGGACTCCGCCTCCTACAACTCTTTTCCTATCCTGCCTTGATTGCCATGTTGGCCTATGCCTTTCTGGGGTATGCCACTGTTTATCCGATACTCGTCGCGATAGCCGCTCCCAGCGCGTTGCTGGTCATTTTGCTCGGCATCACCAGCGCTATACAGGGAAACCGGATTGGCATCTATGCCACCATTGCCTGGACGGTGCTGCTACTGGGAATAGCAACAAAATCACTGGTTCAATTTCAACTCTTACCACTGAACTTCATGACAGAAGGAATCGCACCAACGGGTTTTCTGTTGATGATGTTAGCCCTGAGCTTCTTTGTCGCCGCGGAGTATCGCCGTCAGACAACACTGATGACACAAGACGCTAATGGCAGCAACTCACCTCTGGCAAAGGTGATCACACGCTACCCTGATATCACAGCTATTGCTGAAAATGTCACGAGCGAGCACCCGCCAACAAATGGCGTCACGAACAACCTGATTGACGAAAATGAAGTCAATGAACAACTCGAGGCGATGGTTCACACCAGGACAGCAGATCTCGAAAGTGCTCTGGAAGAACTCTCCCAGGCGAACGAAACGCTAAAAGAAATCAATATGACGGATGCCGTGACCGGCATTAAGAATCGCCACTACTTCGACACCGTCTTTGCACAGGAATGGAAACGAGCCTCGCGGGAAAAATACCCGATTTCCCTTCTTCTGCTCGATATCGATCACTTTAAAGACGTCAATGACAAGTATGGCCATCTCGCTGGCGATGAATGTTTGCACGAGGTAGCGTCGACCATTAGCGTCGCTCTAAAACGTCCTGCCGATATCGTCGCGCGATATGGCGGCGAAGAATTTGTTGCTGTACTACCCTATATCGAGAATAAGAACGCGCTTGAATTTGCCAACAAAATTCGTAGCCGGGTTGAAGCTTCAACCTACATCGCAGATGGCCATGAGATCAAGGTAACCGTCAGCATCGGTGTCTGTACCGTAACCCCGACCGACAATGATGATCTTAAGGATATGATCTATGCAGCTGATATCGCCCTTTACGAGGGTAAAAACTCTGGCAGGAACCAGGTCCGGAATGCAGGCCAACTCACCGTGCACAAGGGAATTATCGCTTCCTGATGCATCTCCGCGTGACATTATTCTCCACTATCCTTCCGGCTGATAAATGACTATTGTTATCCCGTCATAAATGATCTGCGGGCAAGTCACCCTGATTGTCTTGCACGCCGGCAATTTTTTTAAATCTATCCATATCGAGACAACACTGTGACTCTACAATGGGATTGTCCCTACCCTTCGAATCGTTCTCCGGTTTTTGCAAAAAATATGGTTGCCACATCGCAGCCACTCGCTGTACAGGCTGGCATCAATGCGATGAAGTCCGGCGGAAATGCAGTCGATGCTGCCATTGCAACGGCCATCACACTCACGGTTGTCGAACCAAATAACAATGGGATTGGCAGCGATGCTTTTGCAATTGTCTGGGACGGCCAACAACTGCATGGCCTGAACGCATCAGGCCGCTCTCCTGGCGCTCTGTCACCGGAACGATTTACAGGGCAGGATCAGATGCCTGTTCTCGGCTGGGATGCCATTACCGTACCCGGTGCGGTGAGTGCCTGGGTGGAACTATCCAATAAGTTTGGCAAGCTACCCTTCAATCAGCTTTTCACGGACGCTATCCACTATGCAACTTCAGGTTATCAAGTAGGCCCCAAGACCGGCTTCTACTGGAAATATGCGCAACGACAGTTCAAGTCATACCAACCCTTCATGGACACCTTTATGAAGGATGGCTCTGCCCCGGAAATCGGTGAGCTAATGAAACTTCCTGACCATGCAGCCAGCCTGAAGAAAATTGCCACGAGCAATGGTGAATCTTTCTACCGGGGTTCACTGGCGCAGGCAATTGTAGCGGACTCTGATAAACACGCCGGTACCCTGACCATGGAAGATCTTGCCAACCATCAATGTGACTGGGTTGGCACTATTAACGCCACACTTGGTTCCAGCCAGTTACATGAAATACCGCCTAATGGCCAGGGACTCATGGCCCTTATCGGGCTCGGCATTTTGAATAAACTTGATATTGCACAATATGATCTGGATTCCACTGACAGTGTGCACCTACAGATAGAAGCCATCCGCGTTGCATACGCCCAAATTGAACGTCACCTGGCTGACATTGAACACATGCGGGTAACGCCGGAGGATCTGTTGGCCAATGATTTTCTGTCTACCGCAGCGTCCAAAATCGACATGGTGTGTGCTAACCCGGCACCCAGTGTGCTTCAGGAAAGTCCAGACACTGTCTACCTGACCACCGCTGATGCCTCCGGCATGATGGTCTCTATGATCCAGTCAAACTATCGTGGATTCGGTTCGGGCATCGTCATTCCCGGCACGGGTATCAGCATGCAAAATCGCGGATCAGGTTTTGTGCTTGAAGAAGGGCACCCTAATCAAGTCGGTGGGGGTAAACGACCCTATCAAACCATCATCCCGGGTTTTGCGATGAAAGATGGCCAACCTAAACTCAGTTTTGGGGTCATGGGTGGCCATATGCAGGCACAGGGTCACCTGCAAATGATGGTTCGGGTCTTTGTTCACAGACAAAATCCACAGGCCGCGTCAGATGCCCCCAGATGGCATTTGCAGGAAGACGGGAAGGTCGCTCTGGAGAAGGGTTTTGCGGCGAAGGTTGCAGCGGACCTGGCAGAACGCGGACACGACATCGTACACGACAATCTGGAACATATATTTGGTGGCGCGCAACTCATCTATCGGCTGGATGATGGATACTGTGGTGGTTCAGATCATCGAAAGGAGGGGTTAGTCGCGGGGTTCTAATCCCCGTAAACACAGACCTTGTTTCTACCAGTGGACTTGGCTCTGTAGAGCGCCTCATCTGCCTGGCTAATGAGATCTCTGGGGCGATCTTTCTCTCCGGGAATAACTGTTGCCACACCCACACTGACAGTAACACCTATATTCCTGCCATCGGCAGAAAACATTCGTTTTGCGATGCCGTCTCGAACCTGGTCTGCCAGATGCCTGGCATTCTCGGAAGAGACATATGGCAGGATAACGATAAATTCCTCCCCGCCATATCGGGCAACAACATCAGACGGTCGATTTAGCATACCATCCACTTCGTTGGCCACAGCTTTAAGGCACTCATCTCCGGCGAGATGACCATAGACATCGTTAACATTCTTAAAGTGATCAATATCCAGCATGAGTAATGATATCTGGTACTTCTGCCGGAGCGCACGGCGCCACTCCTGTTCGTATGTATCATCAAAAAACTGTCGGTTGCGAATACCGGTAACGGCATCAATGGTGGTCAATTCCTTGAGGATGATATGTGCCTCTGAGAGTTTGGACAGCGCTTCTTTCAACTCTTCAGTTCGGCTGTCTACTTCATTTTCAAGTTTCTTCTTCAATTGCTCCTGTTCATCCAGAAGATAGCGATTTTCCATTGCCACCGACGCCTGTGAACTCAAAGCTTCAATAATGGGCCTAACATCAGAAGAGAATGAGCAGACGCCTCCCTCCTGATCTCGCGCGTTAATAAGTTGTAGTACGCCCATCACTTCCCCGGCCAGCGTCTTCAATGGCACTGTCAGGAATGATGTGGAGTGATAACCCGTCAAATCATCGAAGCGACGGGTACCAGAAAAGTCGAAATCTTCAGAATCATAAATATTGTTCACCAGAATGGTCGCACCGAGGTTCGCTGCCCGACTGGCAATATTCGTCATATTGGGTTCCCCTTCTTCGTTGAAGAGTGGGACTTCAGGTAGGGAGATGGGTACCGGGCTGGCGCCGCCCTGGGCGATATTCAAGGTGTCATTGATGACGATAGCAAAGCGTAATGCCTGTTGCTCGGTCTTGAGATAAAGGGAACCTGCGTCAGCATTTGCTAACGCCTTGGCTTCGCGAAGGATACTATCCAGCAGGCTGTCGATGTCTTTTTCTGCAGACAATGCACGGCCAATTTCGATCAGGCGCCGGTAGGCACCTTCTGCCTCTGATTCTTCGATAATGATGTTTCGCACTTCCGTCAACTTATTTCCCGGTCTCTGTCTTTTCTGGCCTGGATATCAATATCCTGTCCAGTTTACTATTCAAAGCGGTGACTGTGATGCATTAATCTCGATCACACCCTATGACTGGTAATGCGAATTCTATGCCAGTTCTTGACAAGAGATGCATGAATACCTCGTAACTCTTTGTATATATTGAATATATTTAAATATCCAATGGCCACCAGGGAAATGAATTTTGACATTGTCCGGTAATATCTGTGACCCAAAACGTCAAAGTGTTAGTTTTTGGGCGCTATCTATCCAGGAAAATAAGGCTGACTTCGGGAACATAAGTAATAATCAGCAGTGCGACCAGCAGCACCAGCATGAAGGGGATGGTCGCTTCATAGAGTTCAGTAATAGAACGCTTGAAGCGGTAACTCGCAATGAACAGGTTCATGCCAATGGGCGGTGTGAAATAACCAATCTGCATATTGGCCAAAAAGATG
>CAZAZB010000150.1:0-1826 GCA_964489485.1 uncultured Pseudomonadales bacterium
GCCAGACTTTTTCATTTTCCAGCATCAAGCTACTCACACTCAAGCCACTGGTTTTGGCCATTTCCAAAAGTTGTTCACCAGATTGGAAGTTATACGGCAGCTGTAGATGTTTTTCCTGCAATGATTGCGGGTCAACGTCATCACTCAGGACAAAGCCGCCACCCACAGAATAGTAAATTTTTTCCAATAACAAATGATCAGTGCCGTCGAATGCTGAAAATTTCATGCCATTGACATGGCCCGGGAGGGTTTTCTTCCGATGAAAGATTAAATCACGACTGACGACATACTGAATATCGCGCTTCCCATATAGCTTCAATTCATTGCTGGTGGTAATTTGTTCTTTCCTGACCAGAACAGAATCCACATCGACGGTTTCCGGTTTTTCCCCTTCAAGCCCCAACAGTATCGCATTGTCGCTGCCGTGTCCCAGACCGGTATGTCCGAGCGACCCGAAAAGCTCCACAAGAATTCTGGCAGGTAAATTGTCCAGCGAAATAGCATGACCAGCAAAAAGCCGTGCAGCGCGCATAGGTCCCACGGTGTGGGAACTGGAAGGACCAATGCCAATCGTAAATAACTCGAAAACTGAAACTGCCATTGAGACTGGCCTGCTTGAATTAGGTTTCGTGAATTAGGTTTCGTGAGCTAAAATGCGACCCTAACAGAGTGTCGGTTGTCCTTCTATAGTTGCCGCTCTATAGTGTGTATTAGAAAATACGTATTAGAAAGTACGTATTAAAAAGTACGTACTTGCTTTCCTTCTGGAGAAGACACAGACATGATACTCGTGACAGGCGCCACTGGCCGTATTGGCAGGCGGGTGATTAACCGGCTGGTAGATCAGGGGCAAGAAGTTCGCGCCCTTGTCCGCAACAAGGAGAAAGCCGAAATGATACTCCCTGATGGCACAGAACTGGTCATTGGTGATCTTGGTGATGAAGACGTCATTCGTGCTGCCACTGAGGGTGCCACTTCTATACTACTCCTGTCCCCTGTCTCACCCGACCAGGTCAGGCTTCAGGGAAATGTTGTCAAAGCAGCGGCATCCGGTTCCCGACCCTATATTCTGAAAGTCTCGGGCCTCGGTACCTCATTGGATTCAACCGTGGACAGCGGTCGATGGCATGCGGAAACTGAAGAAGACATCCGCCTAGCAGAGCTACCCTTCACCTTTATTCGGCCACTGTTTTTTTACCAGAATCTGGATTTCCTGTTTGAATCAGCGAAGAAACATCAGGTTATTCGTGCGGGGGTTGGTAACGCAAAAATTGCCATGGTGGATGTTGACGATATTGCTGAACTTTCAGCCAAACTACTTTCAACTAAACTACTTTCAAACAAGCGCTTGCAGGAACAAGCATCCCTAATGAACCAGGCGGTTACTATCACCGCACTGGATGCCGTCTCCTACGAGGAAGTTGCTAAAACCATGAGCGACATTTTAGGGTTTAGCGTGCGGTATGAAGAGCAACCTCTTGAAGAAGTAGAAGCGGCATTAAGGAAAGGGAAGCAGCCGCAATGGCATATCGACATTCTACTGCAGTTTAATCGTGCATTCATCGAGGGGTATGGTGATGCTGCAAGCAATGTATTGGCAGATACCATCGGTAGAACGCCGACAAGACTGGCACAATATCTTCAAAGATCTCTCAATCAACATCTTCTGGATGACGGATCCAACCCCTTTCCAAGCTAACTCGATTCTAATTTGGTCCTGGCGTCAGTTCCACAAAGCCATCCTTGTTAGGCATAACGACCATGGGCAACGATGCCCGATCAAGCCTCGCATCTTCTTCCAGTATCCCGTTCAGGTTCAACACATA
>CAZAZB010000150.1:1926-9312 GCA_964489485.1 uncultured Pseudomonadales bacterium
ATGCCCGATCAAGCCTCGCATCTTCTTCCAGTATCCCGTTCAGGTTCAACACATAGGCTGTAATGGCGTAGACTTCACTGGCTGACAAGGACTTCTCCTGATTGTAGGGCATGGCCCTTGCGATATAGTCATACAAGGTGGTCGCGTAAGGCCAAAAACTCCCCACGGTCTTAAGCGGTTGTTGTGACGCGAGACTGCCGCGCCCCCCAACTAATTGGTTACCAGATCGACGGCCATCTGTACCATGGCACGCCATACATTTTTGTTGAAACAAGACTTTGCCATCTGCAACTGAACCACTGCCATTGGGCAACCCTGTGCCATTCGGGGAAACTATCGTGCCCACATAGCTGCTAACTTCACGACCCAGGCCAGGCTTTTCTCCACTCGCCAATCCGTTGTAGACATCGGCCTTCGCAATGACGGTTGCAGGGAATAGAAACAGAACCAACATGTTCACTATCACGCAGATGGACTTCAACGGGCTAGACAAAAACATTACTGACCTCCCCTGTGCCAGAAACCCGCCAGCTCTGAAACCCATTATAGTGATAGAAGCCAGCAGGCGAATATCTTTCCATTGCAGCATCTCGTGATGGCTGAACGTTACCCTTGCTATCAACTGCCCTGCTTAACAGTTTCGCTTCTTGCCCCTGCCACCGCCAGGGTATCCTGAATCGCGTCAATGTCATCTCTCCCGGTTCTGATTGAAGCATTGCATCAGCCCATGACTTACCACCATCTGCACTGACCTCTACGCGATCTATCGCACCATGTCCTGACCAGGCAAGGCCGGAAATTTCGTAGATACCTTTCCTGTTGAGCTTCATTTTCCCGGAGGGTGATGTAATCAGCGACTTAACTTCCATTCGCAAAGAAAACATCTCTGCACTGCCGTCACGTAACAAATCTGTGTATTTGCTTGTTTCATCCCGGGTGTAGGCGGCAGTCCCCTGAACTTTCAAACTCTGCAGCCACTTCACACTAATATTGCCTTCACATCCCGGCACAAATAAACGCATGGGATAACCCTGTGCCGGTCGTAATGGTTCACCATTCTGGTACAGAGCAACCAGCACATTATCGAGTGCAATTGACAAGGGAATGCTACGTGTCAAACCAGCGGCATCGGCGCCCTCGGCAACAATCCATTTCGCCTTGCGATCCAACCCGGCCTCATCCAGCAAATAGTGCAGCGGCACACCGGTCCATTCTGCTCCTGATACTAAACCGTTAAGAGAACCAGCCGTTAGATCTAGTGCCCTGGGCAGGGTATTTCGGTAGCTGTTTCCGGAACATTCGAGAAAATACAGATGAGTTTCCATTGGGTAAGCAAGAAGATCCTCATAGGTAAACTCCAGGGTCTTGCTCACATCGCCGTGTATAGTGAATCTGTGTCTGGCGGGGTCAATGTCAGGTATCCCACTGTGGTGTCGTTCAAAATGCAGGCTATTTGGCGTGATCGTGCCATTCAGATCCTGAAGCGGCGTAGACGAAGACCCGGCCTCGACACCAAATGGATGACCGCCCGTTTGCTCTCGTTTAACCCCGACATAGCGTGATGGGGATCCATATTCACCCTGCGCTTCCCCAGCGCCAGTCATCCAGTCCTCTTGTGCCGTGGCGGGTAGGAGCACGCCCCCTGCCACACCAAGACCAGCCGCCTTAAGCAGCGAACGACGATGTAAAATACCTGATCCGGCCACCTGTTCTGCCATAAGGATATCCTTCCTCTTTTAGTACTTGTCTTTTTTTAATTCTTGTACGGCATCGTTAGAAAAAGACCGCGTTTGGTCGATAATAACCCAAATCGTGTAGGGGCACCTCATTGACCAGGATCAATTCGTTGACTCAAAAGGAAGGCTAAAATTCCAACCATGCGCAGTTGCTTTAAAATAGATCGTACTGGGATGCCAGCTTGAGTGCATGGAAACCCTATCTATTGTGTCTCGCGACGGTTCTAGTCAGCCTCACGGTATTCGCTGGTAGCAATGGAGCAGCGAGTGAATTCGGACCAGACGCAATCAGCAAGGAGATAGCCGCCGAACTCTACCCAAATGCATCGCGCATTCTGTCCGTTCAGTCACCCGTTCCACACCTGGTGGCATTCAACGGCAGAGATGTCATTGGTTATGCCTTCTATACCGATCTAATCGCATCGATTCCAGCATACTCAGGATTCCCCATTCGTACGCTCGTGAGTATCACCGCCGATGGAAATTATTCAGCCGTGAAGATCATCAGCCATCAGGAGCCCATTCTTGTTATCGGTGTTAACAACAATATTCTCGCCAGCTATATCGACCAGTATATTGGCATGTCCGCGAAGGTAGGTATCAAGTTGAGGGGTGCAGGGAAACCGAACTCAATTGATGGACTATCCGGTGCCACGATCACTGCAATGGTACTCAACAGGTCTATTACAAAATCTGCTAAAGCAGTACTGGATGCCCATGCAAATTCTTCCGTCGATCTTGGCAAGTTACCACCGGAAGATCCCTTCTGGATTCAAGCCTGGCAGAACAAAAGAGTTGAACTCATCATTCTGGGGATTGGACTCTTCATTCTGGTTATGATTCTTCTGTTCCAGGATTGGGTAGTCGTTCATCCCAGATTATTTAATGGCCTTCGCATAACCTTCTTGATCTATACCGTTTTTTTTATAGGTTTCTATTGCCTCGCACAGCTGTCAATCATCAATGTCGTGACATTTATTCGTCTACTCGCGACAGACTTTAGCTGGGATACTTTACTGCTGGACCCCATTGTATTCGTTCTCTGGGGTTTCGTCGCAATGAGTATTCTGCTCTGGGGTAGGGGAATATTTTGCGGCTGGTTATGCCCATTTGGCGCCATTCAGGAGCTAATGCACAAGATAGCGCAGAAATTCAAGATCAAGCCAAAGGAGTTCCCGCTGATGGTCCATGAGCGGCTTCTGGCATTCAAATACCTGGTGTTGGTTGTCCTGATTGGACTCTCGTTAAATTCCATCGCCACTGCCGCCCCATTCCTGGAGATAGAGCCGTTCAAGACGGCTATCAGCCTCCGCTTTCAGCGGGAATGGTACTACGCTGCCTATGCCATCCTACTCATTCTTATCTCACTGGTGACGACAAAATTTTACTGTCGTTATATATGCCCTCTTGGTGCCCTGCTCAGCTTCTCTTCTCGATTCAAAATCTTTAACTGGCTGCGTCGTCGGCCAGAATGTGGTTCGGTATGCCATACCTGCGGTAACGATTGCAGCGTAGGCGCGATCAACAACAAGGGTGAGATTGACGAATCCGAGTGCCACTACTGTCTCGAATGCCAAACGACCTATTGGGATGAACATCGCTGCCCGGTCATGGTCAGTAAAAGGGCCAGAAGAGAGCGCCGCGCAAAAAGAAGCGCCATCATCCCAAGCGCTGAAATCATCGAATAACCTGCATCCCGAGGCTGTCATTGACGTATGTCAATGACACTCCCGACCATAGAAAATAAAATCCCCGCAGTCATAAGAAGACTATCCAAAGGGAGGATAACTCAATGAAGAAACTGATCTGTTTAATGCTGGCGGGAGCCGGAATGCTGTTCACGGGAATGACATTCGCAGCGCCTGAAGCTGTAGATCATCCAGGTACCGAAGGTGCAGAACTACGCTATAAAGGGGCACCGTTCGAAATGTCGGAAGTAAAAATGCGCCTAACCCCCGGTGGCCCTGAAATTTCAGAAGAAGAATATCAGGCATCATCGCGATTGTTTTTTGAGCGATGTGCGGGCTGCCACGGTGTGTTACGCAAAGGCGCTACCGGGAAGCCACTAACACCAGATATCACAGGTCCCAGGGGTACGGAATACCTTAAAGTGATGATTTCCTTTGGTACTCCTGGCGGCATGCCTAATTGGGGCTCCTCTGGCGATCTTACAGAAACACAAATCGATGCCATGGCAAGGTTTCTACAACATGAACCTCCAATGCCTCCAGAATTCGGTATGAAGGAGATCATGTCTACCTGGAACGAAATCATTGCACCAGAAGATCGTCCAACCAAGAAACAACACAAGTATGACACCGACAATATGTTCTCTGTCACCTTACGGGATTCCGGTCAGGTAGCGATCATTGATGGTGACAGCAAGAAGATCCTGAATATCATTGATACGGGCTATGCGGTTCATATTTCAAGGCCTTCAGACTCCGGGCGGTATGTTTACACCATTGGTCGAGATGCCAAGATCGTGCTCATCGATCTGTGGATGAATCCACCGGACAAGGTCGCCGAGCTCAAGATCGGCATGGAAGCAAGATCGATAGAAACATCCAAGTATCCAGGATATGAAGACAAGCTAGCGATCGCCGGTGCTTACTGGCCCCCACAATATGTCATCATGGATGGCGACACATTGAAACCCAGAAAGATCGTTTCTACTCGTGGTATGACAGTGGATACACAGGAATATCATCCTGAACCCAGAGTTGCTGCTATCGTTGCTTCTCATGAGCATCCCGAGTTTATTGTGAACGTCAAGGAGACAGGCAAGGTATTGCTGGTTAACTACAGCAATATAGATGCCATTTCACAGACGACGCTGGAAGCGGCAAGATACCTTCACGACGGTGGTTGGGATTCTACACATCGGTATTTTCTGACGGCTGCGAACAAATCCAACAAGATTGCAGTCATCGACTCCAAGGAAAGGAAGATGGAAGCATTGATTGATGTAACCAAAATCCCACATCCTGGTCGTGGCGCAAACTTCACAGACCCAATCTATGGCCCTGTCTGGGTAACGAGCGCACTGGGTAATGATAATATTACCCTCATTGGCACTGACCCGGTGAAGCATCCCAAGAGCGCCTGGAAGGTTGTACGAACCCTTAAGGGTATGGGTGGTGGCTCTCTCTTCGTGAAGACGCATCCAAAATCTCATAACCTATGGGTCGATGCACCCTTGAATCCTGACAAGGCATATTCTCAGTCCGTTGCAGTCTTCGACATCAACAATCTGGACGCTGGTTTCGAGATACTTCCCATCGCCAAATGGGCAGGTGTTGCAAACGAAGGTGCAGCCCGGGTGGTTCAGCCAGAGTTTAACAAGCAGGGTGACGAGGTCTGGTTTTCTGTCTGGAATGCGATTGACGAGCAATCCGCTATCGTTATAGTCGATGACAAGACCCGGAAGTTAAAGAAGGTCATTAAGGATAAGCGTATCAAGACACCAACCGGTAAATTCAATATCTACAATACAAGGAAGGATATCTACTAAATCAACTTTTAGGTGAAACGAAAAGGGGTCGCAATGCGGCCCCTTTTTTTGTCTGTTTGAACGACTAGTTGATAGAAAAAGCCGTGCTACTATCACTTTGTTTGTTCAATGTGATTTCCATTCCCTCGGCAGCACAATAGCTTTTTTCTTTGTTGTAGTTCACCTGAAAGAACTTCTCATTTTCAATCTGAATTTCATCCAACTCTGAATCGGTTCTATCAGGATCATGGTGGAACAGTATCAACTTCCCGACCTTCGCATCAATTGCAAGCTGCCGTACCTGGGAAATGACCGAATGCCCCCAACCATGTTTGTGCGGCAAATCTTCTTCAATGTACTGGGCGTCATGAATAAGCACGTCGACGCCGGAACAAAAGTCCACCCATTCGTCATAGGTCGTATTCGGTTTGTTCGGTGGCTCTAGTTCATTATCTGTAATGTAGGCACAACTCACGCCTTCATCTTCTATTCGATAGCCACTGCCACCGCCTGGGTGGTTGAGGGCTTTCTTGGTGACATTGATATTCTTTTCATAAAGAAGTGTACTCGCGCCCTTGAAGATGCACTCACTGTTCGAAGGCAATTCTTCGGCCTTTAATGGGAAGTTCGAGCCATCCATCTGGTCGAACAAAGTGCACATGAGTTGATGGCCACCCTCGTCACTGGTGAATACAATGATCTGGCGGTCCGGTTGAAAAATCGGTTCAAAAAAAGGATACCCCTGAATATGATCCCAATGCCCATGAGACAGCATGATATTGATCGGGCCAGGTTCATGAACCAATTTCTTGCCCAATTTGCGTATGCCTGTTCCCGCATCAAGGACAATCCTCTGGCCGTCATTGAGTTCAACATGGACGCAGGAAGTGTTTCCGCCATATTTGGCAGTCGACTCGCCCGGCGAGGCGATCGAACCACGAACGCCGTAAAAAGTAATCTTCAATTAAATCTCCCAACCCATTGATAGATTCTTTATACAACCCTATGTCATCAGACACAACTTAACCTTCACGGCCGATCCACTTATCGGTAGACTGCGCGCAGACACTATTAAGGGAGTAAGTTTCCAATGAGTCGATTTACCGGAGCCGTACGGCAGAATGGATACGTCGTGCGTGACATAGATGCCGCCATGAAACACTGGATCGAAATACTGGGCGTCGGACCCTTCTACTATATAGAACAGGTCCCTATCGATTGGTTCAAGCATCGCGGCGTTAGCCAACAGCCCGAGCTAAGCATTGCCATGGCAAATACCGGTGATATGCAAATTGAACTGATCCAGCAACGAAATGACGCGCCTTCTATGTATCTTGAATTTCTTGAGGAGTATGGCGAAGGGATGCAACACATGGCCTGGTGGTCTCTTGACTACCAGAACGATTACGATGCGGCACTGACAAGAGGCCTCACCATTGGCCAGGAAGGACAAATAAATGGCCCACAGGGCCGGTTTGCCTATTTTGACTGTCCTGGGTTCCCGGGAACGGTCATCGAATTGTCTGATATCAGTGGAAGCAAGGGAAAGTTTTTTGAACATATCAAAGCGGCTGCAGCGGGTTGGGATGGTACCCGGGCGATAAGACCAATCAGTTGATCAGGACTGTTCTTTGATAGCCACGACTTTCACGCTTCTTCACAAATGAGCCCAGTCACATCAACCAGTTACCAGAGACTACTGGCCGACAGCAGAATTGGTCTCATCCAGTTAACCTGGAAAAACGTTAAACTGCAAAACGTCTATCGCAGCAATGTATAGAAAAGTAACAGTTTAAATCAGTCGCGCTATGCTTTGAAATTGAAAACAGGGAACGTCTGACTAAATCCTATTTCTGCCAGTACAGCGTTAGCGCTTCTCAAGAAAACCTGACGAATTTAAGGCGTATTCGTGATTTTCCTTTCGATCCGCTGCCTTGTCCTGACAAAAATATGCTCTTAATCAGAGGTTCCCTGGAACATGAAAAAAATCAATTCAACCCAACAAAGCATTAAAACGCCACTAGTCCTCATAGCCATTGCATGGCTATTTGCCGTGTGCTCTCTGTATCTGGAATATTTGTTCGGCCAAAATCTATTTTCACGATCTGGCGCCATGATGGTATTGTTTTCGATGATCGCAGAATACAATTTGTTGGC
>CAZAZB010000151.1:0-9241 GCA_964489485.1 uncultured Pseudomonadales bacterium
GTGGAGAATTCTCCTGGCCTGGCCGCCCTAATCTTTTCAGCCAGCCACTTCGGCGCCTGTTGGGAATAACTCACATCACCTTTATAGCGTTGTATCGCTGTACTGGCTGACACACTGGCGGATGTTGAACCAAGCAGAGGTACTGCCGTAACGGCAGCAGCAGACTTAAGGAAACTTCGTCGGTTAAAGCTTCGCCTGTTCAGAAATACAGACTCATCAGTGATGGACGACGACGGAAGAGAATATCGATTTATTTTTGTAACCATTCTTTAGCCAGGGATTCGCTTTGTTTCTGGACGCAACCCAGTAAGCATTGTTACAAGTTTTATCCGGCCGGGGCACCGGTTTCAGACTTGCCATGCCACTTTCCACGATAGACGGCCTGCAGAGGCCCCGACAACAGGTAGACCATCCCGAGCGTCAGCAAGACACCAGGCGGGTAGATCGCGACCACAACAAAGACCAGGACAATACCCAGCATGTAAATAAAGGGTACCCTGCCCTTCAGGTTTATTTGCTTGGGGCTGTAGTAGCGTATATTGCTTACCATCAACAAGGCAGCCACTGTCACAAATACAGCAATGGCGATTGAAAACTGTATACCATCGGCGGGCGGGAAGTTGTCTACCCAGGTCCAGACGATTGTGCAGAGTACGCCAGCGGCTGCAGGACTCGCCAGCCCTACAAACACATTGGTATCGGGTGCCGTATTAAAGCGCGCCAGGCGCAGCGCAGCGCAGGCCATATAAAGGAACGCGATCATCCAGCCGATTTTCCCCAGATCAGACAGTGCCCAACTGAACATCAGCACCGCAGGCGCGACACCAAATGCTACCATATCGGACAAGCTATCGAATTGAACACCAAACTCACTTTGAGTATTCGTCATTCTGGCAATTCGTCCATCCAGCGCATCAAGAAAACCCGCGATCACCAGGGCAATGGCCGCATTTTCGAAGCTCTGATTCATCGCCGCGATAATTGAGTAGAAACCAGAAAAGAGCGCGCCGGTCGTTATCATGTTCGGCAAAAGATACACGCCACGCGCAAGCCCTTTTCGCTCATTGAGCGATGAAACATTCGACTCAACAGGATGCGACTTATCGATTTCTTCCATTGTCATGACAACCTCCTTTACAAATCTATTCAACATAAACAGACAGCACGAGCCAGGGAACCTCTGATGTAGACCCTAGATGGTAAGCACCTTTTCGCCACGAGACAATCCAGAAACGCCTGAGCGGACAACCTCCAGAATGGCAGTTTCATCCATGGCGCGAAGAAAGGCGTCGAGCTTTCCACTGGTTCCAGTCAACAATACCGTATATGCACCCTGTGTTACATCGACAATCTGGGCACGAAAAATATCAGCTGTCCGTTTAACCTCTGCTCGTTGCGGTCCCACGGCTTTGAGTTTAATCAGCATCAACTCTCGTTCGATATGCTCTCCGTCTGTGAGGTCCACCAATTTGACCACTTCGATCAACTTATTGAGTTGCTTGGTGATCTGTTCGATCTGCTCATCGGTGGCCACGGTTGTCAGCGTCAGCCGGGACAATGTTTCATCATCCGTTGGCGCAACCGTTAAAGATTCAATGTTGTAATTTCTTTGTGCGAACAAACCCACAACCCGTGAGAGCGCACCTGCCTCATTTTCCATCAGCACTGATACAATTCTTCTCATCAGGTTCGTACCCCCTTCTTCAACCACATATCCCTTAGCGAGCCATTCGGCGCTACTAACATCGGATAGATATGCTCTTCTGGGTCAACCCTGACATCAACAAAAACCAGTTTATCTTTAAGAGAAAAAGCTTTTTCCAATACCTCGTCCAGTTCATCTATATTATCCACCGCCATGCCCACATGCCCATACGATTCCACAAGACCCACAAAATCAGGCATTGATTCCATATAGCTCTGTGAGTGGCGACTCTCATACTGCATATCCTGCCACTGCTTAACCATGCCCAATGCGCGGTTATTAATACAGATAATCTTGATCGGCAAACCATACTGGGCACAGGTTGATAATTCCTGGATATTCATCTGGATGCTGCCATCTCCGGTAATACAGACCACGGTTTCTTCCGGGAAGGCAATTTGTACGCCCATCGCAGCAGGGAAGCCAAAGCCCATGGTGCCAAGTCCGCCGGAATTGATCCACTTCCGCGGCTCATCGAATGGATAATAGAGTGCTGCAAACATCTGGTGCTGACCTACATCAGAGGCAACGTAGGCGCGCCCTTTTGTTGCCTTGTAAACAGCACTGACAACCTGTTGAGGCTTGATAACCTTGCTGCCTTCTTCAGTCTCCACTTTCAAACAATCTTGTTTTCGCCAGCCATCGATTTGAGCCCACCATTCAGACAACATCTGGACTTGCTTATCTGAGCGCCTGGCAACTGCATCTTTGACCAATTTATTCATCTCCGCGAGCACGGTATGAACGGGTCCTACAATCGGCACATCAACAACGACATTCTTTGATATTGATGCAGGGTCAATATCAACGTGAATGATCTTGGCATAGGGGCAGAACTTGGCGATTGTATTGGTAACGCGATCATCGAAACGAGCGCCGACAGCAAACAGCAAGTCACAATGATGCATGGCGTTGTTAGCTTCAAAGGTTCCATGCATGCCGAGCATGCCGAGAAATTGTTTATCTGTCCCAGGATAGGCACCGAGCCCCATGAGTGTATTGGTAATTGGATAACCCAGCGCTTTTGTAAGCTTGATCAATTCTTCAGATCCATTTCCCTGAACGACGCCACCACCCGTGTAGATCATGGGCCTTTCAGCTTCCAGCAACATGGAAACAGCTTTCTTGATCTGCCCTGAATGACCTCTTGAAGCTGGATTGTAGGATCGCATGGTCAGCGACTCTGGATATTCATAAGGGTATAGATCGGTTGGATTGGTAATGTCTTTTGGAATATCGACCACAACGGGTCCCTGCCGACCTGTCGTCGCGATGTAAAACGCTTTCTTGATCGCTTCTGGTATTTCTGTCGCACTTTTTAGCAAAAAACTGTGCTTAACAATCGGCCTTGAAACGCCAATCATGTCGATCTCTTGAAAGGAATCGGTTCCGATCAGGTGGGTCTGCGCCTGCCCCGAAATGACGACCATCGGAATGGAATCCAGATAGGCAGTGGCAATACCAGTAATGGCATTGGTTGCACCAGGACCAGATGTCACAAAAACAACCCCTGCCCGGCCGGTTGCCCGGGCATAGCCATCCGCCATGTGAGTCGCCGCCTGCTCGTGCCTCACAAGAAGATGCTGCATCTTGTTTTGCTTAAACAATGCATCATAGATGTGCAGCACTGCACCGCCAGGATAGCCAAATATGTAATCAACATCTTCTTCCTGGAGGCTGCGGATCAACATGTCCGCCCCCGATAACATTTCCACTTTAATCCCCTGAATCTAACAGTAATATTGCGATATAGCCTAAGCGTACCCTAAATACCTTACGATAATGAGGGCGGGCATTCTCAAACATCCTTATGTGCGAGTCAAATCCTCATCTCTCTCTTCGGCAAGAATCCATGGTCCTGGTGAAAAATACGCTCGAAATAAGTTTTCAGTTTGAGTAGAATTGAAAAAATATCGTTATCTGCTATCGAGTTACGCGAGAAAGTTAATGTTAAGAAACGGAATCATTTGCATCTTGGTCAGTCTGGGCGCCCTCCCCGCCCTGACCGAGTCTGACTATTACACCTGGGTCGATGAGAATGGCATCACCAACTATGCCGAGAGGAAGCCTGCCGACTATCAGGCGCGGTTTGTCACACGATCCCATCGCTTTGGCTATCGGGAATCGGATGAGGAGGATGCTGCCGATGCGGAACAAGAAACTGAACAACCAAAAGAAGTTGATCCAGAAAAGGTCATCGCCGCAGAACGTGAAAAATTCGAAGCGGAGCTGGCAGAAGAAAAGAGATTTAACTGTGATGTAGGCAAAAAGAACCTGACCCGGCTGGAGACTTTCGCCCGAATCCGCATACGAGACGAGAACGGTAACGAACGAGTCATGACCCGGGAAGAGATGAATGAGAAGGAAGCTGAATCCCGGCAACTCATCAGAGACAATTGCACTGCCTAAACTACTCCGCCGAAAATGAAGGCCACTTTTTGTAAAGCAGCAACCTGAGCTGCGTAAAACCAGATTTTCAGACCAACTAAACGCCCATTTCTATTCTTTCCATATCAAACAGGCCATGCGCCCAGTGATCCCATCACGCCGTGCTGAAAAGTAACGATTCCCCTCGCAATGGGTGCAATGATTGCTAACACTGATGCTTTTTATGCCAATCGTTTCTAACTGAATACGGGCAATCATCTGCAAATCCGCAAACCAGTGTTCCCCATCACGCCCTTCCCTAAAGGCATCAGGATATAGCGAGAAAGCCTCACGCACCTGGCGACCTACTTCGAAATGACAAGGACCGATACCGGGCCCCACCCAGGCATGGGTCACCTGGCTGTTAAATTTTTCAAAACCATTGCTGATGACATCCTGAGCTAGTCCTCTCCAGCCAGCATGAAGAACCGCGCGTTCATCGCCTGTGTCATCGGTCAACAAAACAGGCAAACAATCTGCAACCATCATCACCAAAACAGGATCAGATTGGTTTGTATAGGCACCATCTGCACCATCTGCACCCTCAATGACTGATTGCTCATTGGGTCCATGTAATACTTCAATCACCCGATTCGAATGGATCTGGGTCATCCATGCAGGTTTTGCGGGAAGCTTGAACTGCTCGGAGATCAAGGCACGATTTAACAGCACATCACTCTCAATATCACCCACATGCAAGCCGAGATTGGCGCTATCAAAAGGTTCCTTGCTGTGCCCGCCTCTCCTGTGGGTAAAAACGGCACGAACACAATCCGGAGCGGACCAATCAGGCTCCTCATATTCAATGCTAAAGTCGATGCTCATTGATTCTTGTTAGCTTTCAACAAAGACAACAGATTCACCAGATCCTCCGGCAACTCGCTTTCAAACTTGATAGATTTACCTGTCGTTGGGTGACAAAACTTCAGCATCTTCGCATGTAGCGCCTGACGCCCAAACTCGCGCAATGCGATGGCCAGAGCATCATTATCGCCCGCTGGCTTTCTATAGGTACCACCATAAGTTGGATCTCCTACAAGGGGATAACCGAGATGTTGCATGTGAACCCGAATCTGGTGTGTGCGGCCTGTTTCCAATGAAAATTCCATGTGAGAATGCCCCGGGAAGGTCTCCAATACACGATAGTGTGTAATTGCTTCCTTACCTTCCAGACGAACAGCCATACGGGTTCGTTGCGTGGGATGTCGATCAATCGGTGCATCGACAAAGCCATTGCGCCCGGGGACTCCGTAAACCACTGCCTGATAGATTCTCCCTACATTTCGCGCCTGTAGTTGCTCAACTAATCTGGTCTGGCTGATGATCGTTTTTGCGATGACCATCAGGCCACTCGTTTCCTTGTCAAGTCGGTGTACGATACCCGCCCGTGGGACTTCTGCAAGATTCTCTGAATAAAATAACAATCCGTTCAGCAAGGTACCCTTTCTGTTCCCGGCACCGGGATGCACGACAAGTCCGACAGGTTTGTTGATAACAAGGATCGCTTCATCCTCGTAGACGATTTTCAGAGGAATATCTTCTGGCAGGTCATCTAAAGTATCCACAACCGCATCAATTTCAATCAGATCGCCACGGGCGACCCTGTCTTTAGGCTTGCCAATTCGACCAGCAACAGTGAGTTCGCCAGATTTAATCCAACTTTGCAGTCTCGATCTGGAATATTCAGGGAACAGAATCGCTGCCACCTGATCTAAGCGATCGAGCGCGAATTCTTCGGGAACAATTCCTTTGTGTTGGATTCTGGAACTCATGAAAAAGAACCTGGCTTTTTACCTGTTGGAGTGACGCCGGGAAACAGTCTGACGGCTCTGCCTGACCAACTTATCTGGCATGCCCGGCACAGGTGTCTTGGGTCTGGATAGAGGCTATGGTTAAATAAGCCGTTTTTCAAGCTGTAGAACAATCGAATAAAGAACTTACATGCCAAAATACTATTTTATTATCGCTTCAATCCTAATCATCCTTTTATCTGGTTGCAGTAAGGACGACAAGGAAGAAGACATCGAATCGACCGAACTGGCCTTCTATGAGTCAGCACAAAGCAGCCTGCGGGCCTCGAACTATTCACTCGCGGTATCAAAGCTGCAGCAATTAGAGGCAAGATTTCCCTTTGGTCGCTATGCTGAACAAGCCCAATTAGAGATAATCTACGCCTACTATCGCAGCTCTCAACCGGAAGCTGCCCGCGCAGCTGCAGATCGCTTTATCCGGCTTCATCCCCGTCACCCTAATGTCGACTATGCCTATTACCTAAAAGGGCTGGCATCGTTTGAAGAAGATGAAAATTTCATGGCAAAACTCTTCCCGCTAGATCCATCGAGAAGAGATCCGGGTGCTGCCAGAGATTCATTCAATGATTTTTCTCAATTGATTCGACGCTTTCCAAACAGTCAGTACGCACCCGACGCTCAAAAGCGCATGCAATATCTGAAGAACCTTTTGGCAGCATCGGAGATACATGTCGCCCGCTACTATATTTATCGCGGTGCCTATGTTGCAGCTGCCAATCGCGGCCGCTACGTTTTTGAGAACCTACAAGGCACCGCATCAGTTCCAGATGCCCTGGCGATTATGGTCGAAGCATACAATCTGCTCGGCATGGACGACCTTGCGAATGATGCGCTCGCGGTGCTAAGCAGCAACTATCCTGATCATGAATCATTGAACAGAGATGGTGAGTTACGCGCCAGCAAGTCAGTTAAAAACAGCGAACGATCCTGGATAAACATCATCACTTTTGGCCTGATGGGCTAATGAAAGAAGAAGCGATCGCAGAATCAGCGACAGGTTCAATGGCCGATCAGGATCAAGGATCACAACGATCAACAATCCTCAGGGTATACAATTACTACCGTATTGGGTTGTCATTTCTCCTCCTTTACCTGTTCATCGATCCGAACCTTAGAGAATTCGTTGGCTCAGTTAACCCGGACCTATTCCGGCAAACTATCATCTACTACATTTTGGCTAATGTTCTAGTTGGATTGGCGACTCTCTTTATTCGCGTCGAAATACTGTCCAAGACCGGGCCTTCTCTCGTTATTCTTATCACAGATATTATCTTCCTCACATTGTTGATGTCCGCAAGCGGCGGTGTCAGTTCAGGGTTGGGTAACTTGTTAATCTTTTCACTGGCTTTTGGTGGCGGCTTGATACTTGGCCCGGTGTCAACGGTTCTACCTGCAATTGCATTCATCCTGACGATCTATGATGAATTTTATCTCTTCTTCCTGGACGCAAACGAGCTACAGAGCTTTTTCCAGGCGGGAATTCTCGGGATAGTGTATTTCGTTGCAAACATTCTATTCCAAACCCTTTCAAGGCAACTCAAGACACGCGAAACTGAAGTTCACACGCTCGAACAGATTAATCAGTTAATCATCCAGCGAATGCGCACTGGGGTGGTCGTCATATCCAATGATGAGCAACCTCGACTGATGAACGAATCTGCTGACCGGATGTTAGGCAACCCATCAGATTCACTTTCGCCAAGAGAGTATCTTCCTGAACCTTTGTTAGATAATTTGATCGCATGGAAAAGCGAAAAGTCATCTACGCCATCAAAATTCGAAGTCTACAAAACAGGTCCTGAGCTACTGGCAACATTTTCAATACTCAATGAACCCTCGGCGGACCCGGATACTCTTGTCTTCATCGAAGATAGCTCTGAGGTACAACAGCGAGCACAGCAGCTAAAGCTTGCATCTCTTGGTAGACTATCTGCCAGCATTGCCCATGAGATCAGGAATCCACTTGGCGCCATCAGCCACGCTGCTCAATTGCTCGGTGAATCAGAAAATCTGACCAAGGGAGATCTGAGGTTAAGTGAGATCATTCAGAACCATTGCGTTAGAATGAATGGCGTCATCGAAAATGTACTACAGATGTCGCGGAGGAAAAATGCCAACCCGAAACACCTTAACCTTGAGGAGTGGCTTGTTAAGTTTTTTGAGGAATTTTCAGCAGGCATGCAGGAAAAAGTTGACATAGAAACTGAACTCACGACGGCTGCAATTTCATTGGAAGTTGACCCCCTGCACTTGTCACAGGTGCTCGGTAACTTATGTCAGAATGGCCTGCGATACAGTTACAAAAAAACCAGATCCAATAAGATTAAAGTACGCGGTGGCCTCGACCCCGCAACCGGAAAACCTACTCTTGAAATCATTGACTATGGTGAGGGAGTAGAAGAAAGTCTTATCCCCAATCTCTTTGAACCATTTTACACGACAGAAACATCAGGTACTGGATTGGGGCTTTATCTATCGCGAGAACTTTGTGAAGCAAACAATGCACAACTGAGTTATTCGAGAGCAACCACTGGCGGTAGCTGTTTCAAGATCGCATTTTCATAGCATCCAAACGTCTCAACAAGTAAAAACCAACAAAATCATGGATAAGAAAAACGCACTGATCGTAGATGACGAACCGGACATTCGAGAATTGCTCGAAATTACATTGGGGCGAATGGATATAGACACTCTTAGTGCAGAAGATGTTGCCTCCGCAAAGGCAATGTTGTCTGAGCATGAGTTTGACTTCTGCCTGACCGACATGAAGCTGCCCGACGGAAATGGCATCGAAATTGTCCAACACATTCAGGAAAATCATCCTCACTTACCTGTTGCCATGATCACAGCACATGGCAGCATGGATTCTGCCGTTGACGCATTAAAAGCAGGGGCTTTCGATTTCGTTTCCAAGCCTGTCAACCTCGAACTGCTGAGACATCTCGTCGATACAGCACTAAATCTAAAGCCACTCGGAAATAAACACGAAAGCACAGAGTCAAATTTACCGACACTGTTGGGTGAATCCCAGCCCATGGACGTTCTGCGTAAACAGATTACGAAACTCGCTCGCAGCCAGGCGCCTATATACATCAGCGGCGAATCGGGCAGCGGCAAAGAATTGGTTGCCAAGCTGATTCACGAACAAGGTCCGCATAGTGACGCGCCTTTTGTACCCGTGAACTGTGGTGCCATTCCGGGCGAACTAATGGAAAGCGAATTCTTCGGGCATACCAAAGGGAGCTTTACCGGCGCTGTATCCGACAAACAGGGATTATTTCAAGCAGCTAACGGGGGC
>CAZAZB010000152.1:0-9108 GCA_964489485.1 uncultured Pseudomonadales bacterium
GCTATGGGTGGACTTGAACCACCGACCCCAGCATTATGAATGCTGTGCTCTAACCAGCTGAGCTACATAGCCTTTCAGATTGAAGGACGCGAATTGTCCTGATTCACCCTGTTATTGTCAAGATTTCCCTATCTGATGAGAATGGGCAGGAAAATCGACAGGAACGCGATTAACAAGGCACCTGCGAAAAAAAGATGTGCCTTGATTGTAAAATTTAGCTGTTCAATTCGTTCGGGAGTCTCGCCGTCTTTCCAGACCTGGCACATCATGATATCGAGCATCATCAAAATAATGAGAATCGGTGCAGTGGCCGGTAGCACACCGGCAAAAAACAGGTTCCAGTCATCCGTGTAGCTGGGTGCTTTGGCGAATGGCATCAAAATAACAAACATGACTGCTGCCGCGTGAAGCAGGTTTCGCAGTACACCGATGGTTTTTAGTCTTTCTATCATTATGTGCCTCTGCTAAAACGTTCAACAACCCGCTAAACATTAAACCTGAAATGAACAACATCGCCATCCTGAACCAAATATTCTTTACCTTCCAGTCGCCACTTGCCGGCTTCCTTGGCTCCGGCCTCACCATTGCCTTCTATAAAATCATCATAAGCGATGACCTCGGCGCGGATAAAACCTTTCTCAAAGTCTGTATGGATCACGGCTGCTGCCTGGGGCGCTGTCGCATTCTGGCGAACGGTCCAGGCGCGAACCTCTTTCACACCAGCGGTGAAGTATGTCTGTAGCCCAAGCAATTCATAACCAGCTCGAATGACTCGATCTAACCCGGCTTCTTCCATGCCAAGATCTTCCAGAAATTCTGTTTTCTCTTCCTCATCCAGCTCTGCTATTTCTGCTTCGAGCTTATTGCAGATCACCACCACACCCGAACCCTCTGCGGACGCAATTTCCCGAACTGCATCAAGGTGCGGATTATCCTCAAAGCCATCTTCATCGACATTGGCAATAAAAAGAACCGGCTTCATTGTCAGCAAATGAAGATCACGTATTTCGATCTGTTGTTCTGGTGTATAAGAAAATGTTCGCGCAGGATTACCAGCATCGATGTGTGCTTGTACAGCTTCAAGGAATGTCGTAGATGCGATCGCATCCTTGTCACCACTTTTGGCAACACGCGCCACTCGTGCGGTACCCTTTTCCAGCGTATCCAGATCTGCCAGTTGCAACTCGGTGTTGATGACTTCTATGTCTCTCGCCGGATCAATCTTGTTAGAAACATGCACAACATTCTCATCTTCAAAACAGCGTACAACATGAGCGATGGCATCTGTCTCGCGGATATTTGCCAGGAACTGGTTACCTAACCCCTCACCATTTGATGCACCTTCAACGAGTCCGGCTATATCAACAAATTCCATGGTCGTTGGTACGACACGCTCGGGAATCACAATGGCAGAGAGCTTATCGAGCCTTGGATCAGGCATAGGCACGACACCAGAATTAGGCTCTATGGTACAGAATGGGAAATTTTCAGCGCCCACGCCTGCTTTTGTCAATGCATTAAAGAGAGTCGATTTTCCCACATTAGGGAGCCCGACAATGCCGCAATTAAAACCCATTAGGCTGTTCCAACCTTAAAATTATGAAGTCGATTCATTGCCTTCTCCCATTCCCCGGTCACTGCTAGCGGCATACAACGCAGTGCTTCATCAATACACTGGCCGATAGTTTCCTGATCGCCAGCCGATGCTTTTCCCAGCACATGCCCTGTTACATTATCTTTTGTACCAGGGTGGCCGACACCGATTCTTAGACGACTGAAGTCCTGGCTATTGCCCAGGCAACGCGTGATATCACGCAGCCCATTATGGCCAGCAAGTCCTCCGCCCTGCTTAAACCGGATGACACCGATAGATAGGTCCAACTCGTCATGGGCAATCAGGATATGTTCTGGTTGAATTCTGAAGTAACCGGCAATTGCACCGACAGACTTTCCGCTCTCATTCATATAAGTGGAAGGAATCAACAACTTTAGATCCCGCCCCTCATAGTTAGCGTTGGCGATGCTGCCAAAGAACTTCTTATCTTCCCTGAAAGACACACCAAGTTCATGAGCAAACTGTTCAACAAACCAGATACCCGCGTTATGGCGGGTATCTGCATATTGAGCACCAGGATTACCTATCCCTACAATGAGGGAGAGTGGAGCCTTCAGCCTATTAGAAGCCTTCAGCCTATCAGGCTTTGATTGCCCGGCTTCACTCACAACAGTTGCCAGCGAGGCGGATGTTACTCGTCGCTTGCAGGCTCTTCGCTATCACCTTCAGCCTCTGTTGCATCACCTTCAACCTCGTCAGTCGTTGTTTCTTCTTCTTCAGCACGTCTTGGTGCGTTAACTGCAACAACAACCTGGTCATGGTCTTCCCCATGAGCCAATTCTGGAATGGTCAGGCCAGCAGGAAGTACAATTCCGCTCATGTGGATGGAATCACCAAGATCCAGAGCTTCAATATCGACTTCGATATACTCAGGAAGATCACCCGGCAAACAACTGATTTCAAGGGATGACATCGTATGGGAGATATTACCGCCACTCTGCTTGACACCTATACAGTTTTCCTCATTAAGAAAGTGCAATGGCACTTCCACAACAATCGCCTGGTCCATCTGTACGCGATAAAAGTCCGCATGCATAATGCGATCCTTCGCTGGGTGTCTTTGTAAGTCTTTCAAGATCGCCTGTTGAGACTTACCACTCGCGTTGATAGTAATAATGTGTGAAAAGAATGCCTCATTTTCGCAGGCCTTATGCAGGTCCTTATGGGCTATCGATAGTGGTTGTGGATCTTTCCCCGCACCATAAAGGATTGCAGGTACCAGATCGGCATTCCGACGCAGGCGGCGGCTCGCACCTTTCCCCTTGTCAGTACGCAGCTCAGCATTTAGCTCGAATTCAGCTGCCATGGTTTCTCTCCTGGAGTTACGCTGGAAGCCACTGCGACCGTATTTCCCAGCAATTATGCCCGTCTAGCGAGCTTAAAATAGAGCAGGCTGTATCCGTTTGGTAAACAGCGCACTCAGTGATTCTTCGTTGCTAATCCTTCTAATGGATTCAGCTAATTCGTCAGAAATACTGAGTTGACGAATCTTCTTGCATCCCTGGGCAGCTTCACCCAGCGGAATTGTGTCTGTGACAACCAGTTCATCTAAACTGGACCCTTCAATATTGGCTATCGCATTTCCCGATAGCACTGGATGCGTACAATAGGCGACTACCTTGGTCGCCCCGCTGGCATGCAATGCATCTGCAGCGGCGCATAGCGTTCCTGCCGTATCAACCATGTCGTCAACCAACAGACATGTCCTACCTTTCACATCACCAATAATATGCATCACTTCCGATTTATTGGCTTCCGGTCTTCTCTTGTCAATAATCGCAAGATCTGCGTCATCTAATTGTTTCGCCATCGCTCTTGCTCGGACCACACCGCCGACATCAGGTGACACGATCATCAGGTTCTCGTAATCTTGCCTGTCAATATCAACCAGCAACACCGGCGTGGCATAGATATTATCGACGGGAATATCAAAAAATCCCTGTATCTGGTCCGCATGCAAATCAATGGTCAGCAGCCGGTTAATACCCGCGCTCACTATCATGTCTGCGACGACCTTTGCCGTAATAGGCACCCTTGCCGATCTAACTCGCCTGTCCTGGCGGGCATAGCCGAAATACGGCACAACTGCGGTTATTCTGCTGGCAGATGCTCTTTGCAGGCAATCTGCCATCACGATTAATTCCATCAAATTGTCATTGGTTGGCGCACAGGTGGGCTGGATAATGAAAACATCTTTACCGCGAACATTTTCACTAATTTCCACACTCACTTCACCATCACTGAAGCGGCCCACGTTGGCACTGCCCAGATCCATTCTTAATCGATCAACAACTCGACCGGCCAGTTGCCTGTGAGCATTGCCGGTGAAAATCTTCAATTCCGCCACGATTGCCTACTCGACGCCTGAATGGGATATTTAAATGAAATGGCTGGGGTGGCAGGACTCGAACCTGCGCATGCAAGGATCAAAACCTTGTGCCTTACCGACTTGGCGACACCCCAAAACTTGTCTACCCGTACTCAAATCAAACCTGACTGACCATGTAGTATCAGCCGGACAAAGCCCTCAACATCACGGAACGATTTGTCCCCGAGGTAACAAATGCCTGCCACTTAGCCGGCACCTGCAACAGTATCTCCTGACCAGTTTCTTGCGTCGGAATAGCAAGAAAAATACAGGAACCTGTGCCCGTCATCTTAGCAGTGCCCCATTGGCTTAACCAGCCAAGCGCTTCAGATACCTCAGGAAACAAGCGACGAACCAATGGTTCACAGTCATTTCCCAGACCACTGAAAGGAGGACCCTGCCCCAAAAAACGCGCTATTGTGCTAGGACTTGAGTCGCGTGTCAAATCCTCATGCGTGAATATTTTCTGCGTGGACACATGGCACCCGGGATTCAGGATCAGGTAGCGCTGCTCCGGCAGTTCAATGTCGGTCAACAGTTCACCAATTCCTTCTCCCCATGCGGTATGCCCGGCGATAAATACCGGGACATCCGCGCCCAGAATTCGCCCTAGAGCCATCAGTTCCGGGACAGAATAACCGCAGTTCCAGAGAAGGTTTAGGCCACACAGGGTCGTTGCTGCATTGCTGCTGCCACCACCCAAACCGCCGCCATCGGGTATCACCTTCTCTATATCCACGTGAACACCCTGGGCCACTGCGGATTCCCTCTGCAGTAGAGTCGCTGCTTTGTAGACCAGGTTATCAGCCGCCGGAATATCAAGATCCTGGCAGTTAAGGGTGATTTCACTGGTTTCTGTCTTACAACGAAAGTGCAGCGTATCCGAAAGAGAAAGTAACTGAAATACTGTTTGAAGCTCGTGATAACCGTCTCTGCGTCTACCCACTATTTTTAGGAACAGATTAATCTTGGCAGGTGATGGCAGAGTGATCGACTTCAGTATGCCCATTTTAATGCCGCGAGCTTGAGTCGAATGTCATCTTTCTCAATAAGGAGCTTGCGTGGACCCAGCACACCGTATTGCTGCACAGTGATGTTCCAACCCTCCTGTACAAAGCCGCCATCAAGGAAGCTCGACTCTGTTCCAGGCGCGGGAACACCCCTTGCCCAGTATCTCAGTTGGGAAACGGGAAGTTGATATCCAAGCTGTTCTGCTAGTAATAATTCTATCGCTTTGTTTGAATAGCGCCGACCATCGGGCAGCGACAGCGTGACAACATCACCTTCACATCGAATTTCTGCGACATCGACCCCCATTGCACCGTTAAGCAAAATTACATAACTTTCCGGAGATTCCTGCCAGGAAAAACTGAGGTTTGCACTACGGCCGACTGCACGCACTCCCAGCTTTCCTTTTAGCTGCCAGGAAGAGGCAACTGCCAGCGCGTCAGGCGTATTGTCTGGAACATAGGGTACAGAGGTACAACCGGTGACAATCAGCAACACCCACAGGTAGCGGAAATAAGCCATTAAACCTTACTGGCCTTTGAAGCGGTCGATAACCTGTTTCAGGATCTCACTATCGGGCGTCATTTCGAGCGCTTTCTGCCAGATATCGCTCGCTTCGACCTGCTGGCCCAGTGCCCAGAGAACTTCACCGAGGTGCGCTGCAACTTCATCATTTGGAAACAAATCCAGTGCTCTTCTCAAGTAGGTTGCGGCTTCTTCGTAGTTTTTCAGTCGATACAGGACCCAACCCATACTATCGATGAAGGCGGCTTCATTCGGTTTGATCGACAGTGCCTTTTCTATCAGCACAAGCGCTTCATCATGACGGTCTGTTTGGTCCGTCAAAGAATATCCCAGCGCATTCAAGGCATCTGCATTATCCGGCTCAATGTCTATGATGGCATTTAGATCACGTTCCAGAATATCCATCCGGTCAAACTTTTCACCGGTCATCGCCCTGAAATACAACAGATCGATATTCTTCGGTTCGTCTTCTATGGCGCCATCGAGAAGCGCAAACACTTCTTCGCGGAACCCTCTTTCACTTAGTACCTGTGCTTCGACCATGACCAGCTGTTGATGTTGACCCGGATTCTCTGCACGAATCCTCTCCAAATACGTGCGGGCTTCCTTTAATCTGCCCTGGTCGATCATCATGGACACTATTCTTGCCTGCGCCGGTAAAAACTCATACCCAACCTGGACCTGCTTGAATTCACGAATCGCCTTGGGTATGTCCCCTGCCTTTTCTGACAGGCTACCCAGGTAAAAGTGTGCCTCACTTGCGCGCCGATTGTAGCGGACCATGCGATCCAAATACTGCCTGGCGGCATCATCCTTTTTCTGCTCCATGGCAATGAGCGCCAGTGCGAACAAGATATCACCGTCATTCGGTGCTTTTGCCAGTACCCATTCATACTGCGCTCTTGCTTCATTTAATCTATCTGCTTCAAAAAGGAAACGCGCAAAAATTAGCCGAAGACGCCTATTATCCGGCAATGCCTCAACGGCTTCATCAAGAAATTCAACAGCATCTTCGGACCGATGCAGGTCTCTAAGTGCATTCACTTTTAGAATGATGACATTGATATTTCGCTTCTTCGTCAACAGTTCATTCGCCAGCAAGAGTGATTCTTCGAGTTGTCCGCTCTGTTCCAACAAAACAGCCTTGGAAAACATTAACTGCTCATCACCGGGATATTCCTCCAGCATTCTGGATACTGCACCCAGCAGAGATGCCCTGCTCGTTTCATCGAGATTGGCTGCTCTATAGGCAAATACATCAAAATTTGCCAAGCCGCCAAGCCGTTTGACTGCTTCCATATGATGAATTGCACCTTCAAGGTCGCCAATTTTCATCATTTGATCCGCCGCATGCCGATGCGCATCCAGGCTATCGGGTTCTTCTTCGGCCCAGATCTGGGAAGCTTTCAAGGCTTCCGGGTTCTTCTTAAGATAGGCAGCCAATCGCGTGGCGCGGGCTGCGACGCCCGGATCGCGGCTTTCATCAGCAACTTCAATATACTTTTCCAGCGCAATATCGTATTGACCGCGGAATCCAGCTATCTCCGCCACCAATAGCTGGTATAACGCGTCCTTCTCAAAGGGTGCTGATGGGTAGTTTTCAGGTCTTGGGCGTTTTTTCTCCTCCGCTGCTACCGGCTCACTGGCGGCCTCTGTTTCAACGTCTGCAACGCCATCGTCATTTTTCGGAGGACCACTGGTCGTACATGCAGACAGCAAAGCGGCGATCCAGAACAGGGCCAGCCAATTAGTCCACTTTCTCAAAACTCGAATCATTTTCAATCCCATACCAGTCGGAAGATGCTTTCCGCCTATATTCATCGCTATAACCAACGTACAATAGCTACTTTAAATCATTTCCCCCCACAAAGTGAGGATTCAGCGCACAGATTAGTGTGGCATCCTCCTACAGGGGTTCATTCTCTTTTCACAGAACAGTTTACAGGATAATTGAGCCATCCATGCCGCTAGTGTAATGGATGAATTTTTCATGGAACTACTCATTGTCGGCATCAACCACCAGAGCGCTCCCATTTCGCTGCGCGAAAGAGTGGCCTTTACTCCGGATCAGCTAGCCCATGCGCTCAAGAATCTGATGCATCATGCAGACCTGGGTGAACTTGCCATATTGTCGACCTGCAACCGTACCGAGATTATCAGTGTGGCCAATCACCAGGAACCCGAACTGATCGTAGAATGGCTCGCAAACTACCATGAACTGCCTCTCAAGGACCTTCAGGATAGTGTGTATGTACAAAAGGCTGATGAGGCAATTGCACATGCCATGCGGGTGGCCAGCGGATTGGATTCAATGGTTGTCGGCGAGCCGCAGATATTGGGTCAATTTAAAGATTGTTTTAATCTTGCCCGGTTCCACGAAACCATGGGCCCCAATCTGAACAAGCTATCGCAAACCACCTACCGTATCGCAAAAAGGGTCAGGACAAACACCGCAATTGGCGAAAACTCGGTTTCGGTAGCATCGACGTCCGTGACACTCGCCTCGCAGTTATTCGCTGATCTTAAAACCTGTAGTGCCCTGTTGATTGGCGCCGGTGACACCAGTGAATTGGTCGCCCGTCATCTAAAAAGTGCCGGTATCAAGAATATGGTGATTGCCAACAGAACCCTGGAAAATGCCAAAACCCTCGCTGAAGAATTCAACGCCCAGGCGACCGATCTTTCCAGCATTCCCATGCATCTGGTCAATACCGACATCGTGATTGCATCCACTGCCAGTCAGCTCCCTATTCTTGGCAAAGGTGCAGTTGAGAGAGCACTTAAAAAAAGACGCCACAAACCTATTTTCATGGTTGACCTTGCAGTGCCCAGAGACATTGAACCTGAAGTCGGTGATCTCCGAGACGTCTACCTCTATAGCGTTGATGACCTACAGCAGATTATAAGTCAGAATTTATCCAACCGGGAAGACGAAGCAGTTCATGCCGAAAAGATCATCGCCAGTGCGGTTGTCGAATTTCTCGAAACCAACAAGTCTCTAGAGGCGCAAGACATATTGGTTCGATTTCGTCAACGCCACGAGTCCCTGAAGGAGGTTGAACTTAAAAAGGCACTTCAACGGTTGGAAAATGGCGATGATTCCACGGACGTACTCAAGACTCTGGCTAATCAACTGACTAATAAGATTATTCACACCCCTAGTATTCAATTGAAACAGGCTGGGAAGGCGGGCCGCCATGACTTGCTTTCTGCGATAGACGAATTGTTTCAACTCGCGGATGAACCAGACGAATGAAAGCGACATTACAAACGAAGCTCGATCAACTATTGGAACGATATGAAGAACTCGGCGCTCTGATGAGTGACGGCGACGTTATATCTGATCAGAAGAGGTTCCGAAAGTACTCGCAGGAATATGCAGAGATAGAACCGGTCGTTTTGTGCTACAGGCAATATATGGAGATATCCGAAGAACTCGATGAAGCCAGACTCATGAGTCAGGACAGCGACCCGGAAATCAAAGAGATGGCCAGTGAAGAGGTCAACAACCTAGAACCGGCTCTGGATAAACTCAATGGAGACCTCCAACGACTACTTTTACCGAAAGATCCAAATGACTCCCACAATGTAT
>CAZAZB010000153.1:0-9082 GCA_964489485.1 uncultured Pseudomonadales bacterium
CCACCAACAACTGCTCCACCAACAACACACAGGCGCACGAATCCCGTGTGCGGTGTTTTGAAAGTGATGACTGTCGGCAAAAAGTGCTTCATAGTTGAGTGATTAGTGAATATGGCCGATCATCTTATGCCTCTTACAAATAAATACAAGATAATTCTGGTTTAGAAGAATGAACGGTATTACTTTATTAGCCTGTTAAACGCCAACTCCAAGAAATCTATGACCAGTAACCTTGTCTGTCTTCAATGCGGGATGGAAACCTCAGGAGATGTTCGTCACTGTCCGAAATGTGACAACCAACTTGATGAACAAACGGATGGATCAACCATAACTGTTGATATCGCGCACCATGGCGAAAAAGTCAGGGATGCTCTACGCAAACTGGAACAGGATCTCAAAGAAACGAAACGTGGGGTTGCCGGGAACTTAAGACTCGTGGTTGGCTCTGGATCTATTCGGGATGCTGTGTTGGCAAGGCTCGCGGACTATGAAAGACGGGGCGTGATTATTCAATATGATCTGGAAGGGGCCAATGCTGGCGCAGTGTTGGTTCGGTTGAAGGGTTAACCGGTAATCTACACAGCTCAAGACTCGAGCCGTCGAATCTGATGCCGCTCTCCAGTCGTGCCTTTTGTAATCCCCGATACGCGCGAATTTCTGCTTGATGTCTTGGGAAACTTCTTCGAGAGCTCCGGACCCGCTGCCGTGAGTCCTCCATCAACAACGATGGATTCACCCGTGACAAATTCCGAATCATCGCTGGCCAGAAAAAGGGCAGCACCGGCAATATGTTCACCTCGCCCATATTCTGGCCAGGGCTGGGATTTGGAGAAGCCAACCTTGGCCGCTTCCTCATTACCTCCATCGGCAAGTGGTGTGACAATAAACCCGGGGCAAATAGCATTAACCCGAATTTTGTCCGCGCCCAATTCCACCGCGGCAGATTTCGAGAGGCTGATGACAGCAGCTTTCGCTGCAGAATAAACAAGAGGTCCCCCATCACCGCTCAGTCCGGCAATCGAGGCTGTGTTAATGATTGAACCGCCCACACCATTGGCTTTCATGATTCGTGCAGCATGCTTGATGCCGAGGAAAACACCCTTTGCCAGTACGTCGAAGGTATAGTCCCAATCGCTGACACTGGTTTCAATAAGAGGTCCGATGGCACCGCCAACACCCGCATTGTTAAATACAATGTCGAGTCCGTTATATTGTTCCATCGCGAACTGCATCATGGCCTCAACGTCGGTCTCGCTGGCAACATCGGTTTTTATAAACGACACTTTTCCTTCGTAGCCGGCCTTGTTGGCAGCAGCAACCGCTGCCTGGCCCGTTGTATCATTGAAGTCTGCGATGACCACACTGGAGCCTTCCGCCAGAAAACGCATGACTGTGGCAAGCCCCATTCCGCTGGCGCCACCTGTGATAACAGCTACTTTGTCCTTTAATCGATCACCTTGATGCATTCTGCCTCCTGTTTTCCTTTGGGGACTGGTCCATTTGCAATCAGTACCATAGCAGGTTTTTAATACATATCAGCAACTCGGGCATAATGACAAGGAATATCAGATCATGGTTCAAGTAACGCCGCAACAGATCGAGACCTATGAGAAGGAAGGTGTCGTATGCTTGCGAAATGTCTTCGACTCCTATTGGGTGGATTTAGTGAAACGCGGCATTGCTGCTGCGATCGAGGCTCCCGGACCCAATGGGGAAAACTATAATCCAGATGGCTCTGCATTTTACGGTGATCTCGATATGTGGCAGCGCCATGATGAATTCGAGCAGTTTGTGCTTGAGTCACCCGCTGCAAAGCTCGTGTCGCAACTGATGAAGAGCCGTCGGGTTAATTTTTTTTACGATCAGATGTTGGTAAAAGAACCCGGCGCTACAACACCGACCCCCTGGCATCAGGATCAACCCTATTGGGCCATCAGCGGTCGTCAGGTTTGTTCTATCTGGCTCCCTGTTGATCCTGTCAGCAAGAGGACATCTCTTGAATTTGTGGCGGCTTCTCACCGCTGGGATCTGGAATTCAATCCCAGGCATTTCAGCGACAATTCGCCCTACGAAGGCACGGGTCTACCGACTATGCCGGACATTGATGCCGATCCAGTGAAATATTCTATTCTTTCCTGGGAGGTTGAACCCGGAGATTGCATTGTATTCCAGGCTGCCATGGTCCACGGCGCGAAGGGAAATGATTCAGATAAAAGACGACGCAGAGTGCTGGCCACTCGCTGGTCCGGTGATGATGCGCGTTTTTGTGTACGACCGGGTGAGACGGCGATTCCTACATTTGAAACGGGTCTCGCCCACGGGGATAAGTTCGGTGGTCCTCTTTTTCCTGAAGTGTTCCCCTAGTTTTTGTTCAAACGCTTCTCAAAATCTACTTTTCACTCGACGTTTCAGGTGTAAATCCTTATAGTGCGCACCCTTGTCGGTCACAATTCGCCGATAATTCCCTAGATTTATACCGACCCAGGAACAATCCATTGATTTCAACTGCAAACATCACCATGCAATTTGGCTCCAAGCCGCTATTCGAAAACATCTCCGTTAAGTTTGGCGAGGGAAATCGATATGGCTTGATCGGCGCAAATGGTTGCGGCAAATCTACCTTTATGAATATCCTCAATGGACAGCTCAAACCAACAGCAGGCAATATATCCATCAGTCCCAACGAGCGCATTGGCGTATTGAGTCAGGATCAATTTGCTTTTGAAGAATACAGCGTCATCGATACTGTGATTATGGGTCACAAGGAACTCTGGAAAATCAAACAAGAGCGTGACCGGATTTATGGTCTTGCAGAAATGTCCGAAGAGGATGGTCTAAAAGTGGCCGAACTGGAAATCACTTTCGCAGAGATGGATGGCTATAGCGCCGAGAGCCGTGCGGGAGAGATCCTGATGGGTGCGGGCATTGAGCAGTCTTTACACTTCGGGCCCATGAGCGAGGTCGCCCCTGGATGGAAGCTTCGCGTACTACTTGCACAAGCACTTTTTTCTGATCCGGATATATTATTGCTGGACGAGCCAACCAACAACCTGGATATCAATACAATCCGCTGGTTAGAAGCTGTGTTGAATGAACGTAAAAGTACCATGGTGATCATCTCTCACGACCGGCATTTTCTGAATGCAGTCTGTACCCACATGGCAGATATTGATTATGGTGAATTGCGGGTTTATCCGGGTAACTATGATGATTTCATGATTGCATCAACACAGATACGGGAGCGCATGCAATCGCAGAATGCCAAGAAAAAGGCACAGATTGTAGAATTACAACAATTTGTGAGTCGATTTTCGGCGAATGCATCAAAGGCAAAGCAAGCAACGTCTCGTGCCCGACAGATCGAAAAAATTCAATTGGACGACATTAAGCCTTCCAGCCGGGTCAACCCCTACATCCGTTTTAATCAGGAAAAGAAGTTACATCGGCAGGCACTCACAATTGAATCACTCAGTTGTGGATTTGATGAAGGTCCTCTTTTTGCAAACGGAAATATGATTCTTGCCGCAGGTACGCGGCTGGCTGTTATCGGTGAAAATGGTGCGGGCAAATCAACTTTTCTTCGTTGTCTTATGAATGAGATCAATCCAACCGATGGAAAAGTACAATGGGCTGAAAATGCTGTATTGGGCTACTGTCCGCAAGACAGCAATGCAGAATTCGATAACGATCTAAACCTATTCGATTGGATGAGCCAGTGGCGTAAGCCCAGCCACGATGACCAGATTGTTCGGGCAACATTAGGACGACTACTCTTTTCAACTGAAGACTCGGAGAAGAACGTCCGAGTCTGCTCCGGTGGAGAAAAGAACCGGCTTTTATTCGGCAAGCTGATCATGCTGGAAACCAACGTGCTGCTCATGGATGAACCGACCAATCATCTGGATATGGAGTGCATTGAATCTTTGAATCTTGCACTGGAGCATTATGAGGGCACGCTCATATTTGTGAGCCATGACAGAGAATTTGTGTCGTCTCTTGCCACCAGAGTCATCGAAATCAAAGACCGGCAGCTGATAGATTTTCAGGGTACTTATGAAGAGTATCTGGCCAGCCAACAAATTGAGGCGAATTTTAGCTATAGTTAACCCCGCTAGTATCAACGGGATATTGGCACCGTGAATAGCAGGCCAACAACCCATGCAGATCGTTACATTTGACCACTACTTCAAATATCAGGAACTTGCCGATATTCTGACTGACGCGGCTGATTCCCATCCAGATCTCGTCGAAAAGTTCTCTATTGGCAAGAGTTACGAAGGTCGTGATATCTGGTCAGTATCTGTCACCAATCGCGCGACCGGCGAAGCGAAAGACAAGCCTGCCATGTTGATTGATGGCAACATTCACGCGACGGAAGTGACCGCAACAAGCGTTGCCATCTATCACTTACAAAGTTTGATTCTGGGGTTCGGCAAGAACGATACCATCACCCGCTGCCTCGATACTCGCGCTTTTTATATTGTTCCGCGAGTCAATCCAGATGGCGCCGAGATGGCACTGTCCGACACACCTCGTTTTGTTCGCTCAAGTACACGCCCCTACCCCTTCGACGAAGAACCAGTTTCCGGACTGATTTCAGAAGATATTGACGGTGATGGGCGTATTCTCAGCATGCGACTACACGATTCCAATGGTCGATGGAAGAAGCACAAGGACGAACCCAGGTTGATGGTGCCCCGGGAACCCACAGAAGAAGGGGGTGAATATTATCAGGTATTTTCCGAGGGCAATATCGAAAACTATGATGGAGTAAATATTCAACCTGCCAAGCCGCGCCAGGGGCTTGATATGAACCGGAACTGGCCATCCGCCTGGGAGAAAGATAACAAGCAACCGGGTGCCGGACCCTTTCCGCTGTCTGAACCAGAAACCTACGCACTCGCTCAATTCGTCTACCAGCACCCCAATATTTTTACCTGGATTGCCGGTCATACATTTTCTGGCGTGTTGTTAAGACCCGGCATGACGATGTCCGATGACAAGTTACCGCTTGCTGATATGCAGCACTACCATCTTGTTGGCGAAAAGGGGACAGAAATCACCGGTTACCCGGCGTTGAGTGTCTATAGCGATTTCCGTGTTAACAAACAGGCTGAAGTCCACGGTTCAACCGAGTGGGGTTATACCAATTTTGGCTTATTTCTGTGGGCGCCAGAGTACTGGGCACCGCATCGAACTGCCGGTGTAAATATTGAAAAATATGTGGAATGGTTTCAGAAGCATCCTGCTGAAGATGAGATGAAAATGCTGGCCTGGAGCGATCAGCTCGAAGACGCGGCATACGTCGATTGGTACGAACATGAACATCCTCAACTTGGCACAGTCGAGCTCGGCGGCTGGAATAAACTAATGCCAATCTTCAACCCGCCCTTGTCACTGCTCGAAAAGGAGATCGCACCATTCACAGAATGGTTTACCTGGCAGCTTCTCTTATCACCAAAACTTAAGCTACGATCTACATCAGTCACTCATCTTGAAAGCGATTTGTGGCGGATACAAGTCGTGGTCGAAAATACGGGTTACCTCCCGACCAATGGAACAGAACAAGCTCTTAAGGCTGGCGCGGTTCGCGGCGTTGTCAGTGAGATTGAAGGTGATGTTGAGCTCATCCATGGTGAGCGCCGCATCGAAAGTGGACAGCTAGCAGGTCGTGCGGGAAATACCAAATTTTCAGCCATGGGTGGTGATGCAACGGATGACCGAATAAAGAGCGAATGGATTGTGCGCGGAGAAACCGGCACAAATATTGGTGTTACCATTCGACATGATCGGGGTGGCCGGGTTGATTTGTCATTGACGCTTCAGGAATAGCTTTTCCAGGGGAGGTCAATGCTCGATGGGGAAGGATAGATGAACCATCCCACGCACCGCTCGCCTGATATCGCTGAGCTCAGGCTGACCATCTACCATTCTGACGGCAGCATGCGCCGCATCACGCGGAACCGCGATTAGAAACTTGACCAGCGCCTCCGCCAACTTAGCTTCATCCTCGCTCTCTACCATCGCCTCAGATTTGTAGTCTCTACCAGCAATGGTTAATCCAACTTCTTTCATAGACAATAGATTCCGCCACCACCCGAACGACTTGTTAGTAAAACAATGAACCATTCCATCAGCCTTGTAATAACTAATCGGTGTACTCAAAGCTCGTCCTGTCTTACGGCCAGTAAACGCCAACAACAGAGTATTGCTACTCAATATAGGATGAAATGGCGATTTTAGAAGCAGCCTGATCGGCGGGTTAATGAGTTTGTATATAAGCGCTGACATCAACTAACCACCTGAGCGTATTCGTAGATCTGTCGATTCAAGTAGGGCGAAAGCTGCAGGAAAGGCCTGCCACTCAGCGAGTTTTTGCGCATAAACTGGATCTTCAAGATTCCAGTATTTCGCCGCCAGTTTTGTAGCCAGTTCGATGCCACCCGTTTCTGAAATATTGAATTCACAATCGAACGCAATCCACGCTTCAGGTTCGTCAATATTATTTGTCACCAAAAGTGACGCTTTAGCGTTATGTCGTAACCGCTTAATTTTCTTACTGTCTGCAGCGCAGAAGATCCGTAGCGTTTCCCCATCCCACTCGAACCAGACGGGCACCCCCAGTGGCGATCCATCCAGACGATTACTGATCAGAATTCCAAGACGAGTTTGTTCCAGTAAATGATCGTTATTCATGCTAATCCTCCTTCTCCTAATTTATTCAAGCTGTGCCACAGCAAACTGGGTGGGCGGTCGATCTAACTTTGTTGCCAGATACCGATAGAAATACAACAAGCATTTCTCTTTGATACCAAGCAAGCCTGGCTCTGCAAACATCGAATGCGCATTCCTTTGCAAATTGACCATTGCCTGAGCATCTTCCCTGTTTATCGCATTGATTGCTTGAGCATTCCCTGCTTGCGTTTCCGGCGAGCGCGTCACCATTTCATACATCGCTGGGTTGACCAGGTTACCGCCAATCACTCGTGTGTGGCCAACATCGATTGGAAGGAAAGTCAGCCAGATACCGCCGAATTGAGTACAGGACACAGCACAGTTTGGGAAAAATCCGAACTGCGGCGCACTGGTCTTGTCTTTATCAGGCATGGTGTCAGCGAACTGTTGATAGATAGAAAATTCATCTTTGAAGACAGTACCCAAACGGAACATGGTCCACTGATTGGCAGTGTCCTCAAAATTAGACGTTGATGAAGGCATGAATTTTGCGAACGTATCTGGATGCAACCCATTGACATGATAGCCCTCCAGCGCAGTTTCCATCGCCAACTTCCAGTTACCCGGCCACACTTCATTGACCCAGGGCGTGACTTTCCAGTCTTCAACACCGTAATTTGCCCAGTGCGGTTCTGCGCCGCTAAGCCCAGGATGAAGAGGCTCAGCACTGGCATCAAAATTGATAAATATAAACCCAAGCCAGATCTCGAGCGATAGTTGCGGCAAACGCTTGCACTGACCTTGCATATCCGAAATATCGCCCATATGAGGGGCGCCGCGAAGTTCGCCATCCAGAGCATATACCCACTTATGGTAGCCACAGACAAAACGTGTCGTATTTCCGGCACCTTCTACAACCGAATAATAGCGATGCCTGCAAACCGCACTCATCGCCCGTAGCCTGTCATCCTTACCTCGCACCACGACGATAGGTTCGCCAAGTACCTCAACGGTGAAATAGTCTCCTATTTCAGAGACCTGTTCGGTTCGCCCGACACACAACCATTCTTGCCCAAATATACCTTTACGCTCCAGTTCAAACAGCGCTTCAGAAGTGTACATAGGCATGGGCAATGCCTTCGCCACACCAATATCCTGTTCATTATATTGCTGGAGGATCGATACGAGATGTGCCTGTTCGGTGTTCATCGTTCAGAGTATCTTCTTTCAATTTGTTTGATATAATAGGTCGGTAACCTATATATGTCAACGACCTATTATATGAATAATTTACTACCGCAAACCAAAGGCGAGAAAAGACAGGCAGAAATAATCTCACTGGCGCGATTGGCGTTGATCAACGAGAGTTTTGAGCTTTTCTCGTTAAGAGAAATTTCGGCAAAAGCAAATATGAAACTGGGGAATTTACAATACTATTTCCCAACCAAAGACAAACTACTCTTGTCTGTCATAGATCAGGAGGCACAAAGGGATATTCAATCGCTTCGACTGATTCTTGCGAAGCAATCCGATCCTGCACAACAATTGAGTTCCTTCTGTCATCTCGTCATTGATAGGTGGCGGGGAGAGAACGGCAAAATCTTTTTACTCATGTCATTTCTAGCACAGCAAAACTCTATTTTTAGCCAACTATATCAACAAGTCTATGATAATTTTTATTCGGCATTGGTACCGATTCTAGAAAATATTGACCCAGGAAAACAATCTGCTACCTACCTACAACGCGCCATGCTAATTTCTGCACTTATTGATGGCGCTCCGGGACAAATTACACGAGGTAACAAAAAGCGTTTTCTTGAGCAGGTAACGAAAGAAGCTCTACATATTGCAAACTGTTCGGCTTAGTTCAAAGCACCTGGTAAATCATCATGCCCATCCCTGCAAGACCACCAAAATACGCCAGAGATCGAAGAACTGTTATCCCGGCAAGATATAAAATGGCATGGGCGATGCGCGAAAAGAGAAATACCATCGCGCCAATGGCACTCCATTCACCACCGGCGCCGGAGGTTTGAACCACAAGTACAATACAGGCGAAGGGCAATAAATTTTCCGCCATATTCTGATAGGCACGTTCTGCCCGACCAGGCCAGCTTACGGACGCCGCCGGTGAGTCATCCCGGTTGCTAAGGCCCCAGGAGATGCCATTACGCAAGTCGGCTTCCATTGCGGGTATCATTATTTGCACGACGTACAGCAGTGCAGACCAGAGAAGCATTTCCAGTTCAATAGGTAGATTCGTCATATCATTAGCCTCGGTTCTAGTTTTTATTAGATGTTGTCAGATGTGAGTTGCCGGAAAGACTACTGAGGAGCTGATCCTAGGTCAACCTTGCCAATATAAGGGAGGTTCCGGTTTCGCTGTGCATAATCAATGCCATACCCC
>CAZAZB010000154.1:0-9074 GCA_964489485.1 uncultured Pseudomonadales bacterium
GTCATATAGTGAGAATCTCTGGGTCATATATCCAATACGCCGCTTGAGTTGTTCAGCATTTTTGCTAATATCGATGCCGAGAACAATGGCATTGCCTTCGGTGGGTGTTAGTAACCCACACAACATTCTGATTGCAGTGGACTTGCCGCTACCATTAGGTCCGAGGAATCCATAGATAGACCCCTTGGGCACCGTCAAATCAATGTGATCGACGGCAATCTTTGAACCGAATTTCCGCGTCAGTCCTATTGCAGAGATGGCGGCATTCGACATCGTGCTATTCTGCAAGATCGGGAAATGAGACTTCGACAGGAATGCCGATGGGCAGACTTGCATCTAACTCGTCCAGGTCAATTTCTGCGAGATAGCTCAGACGTGAACGGTCATATTGATTGAGAGCAAAGTAGGGTGTGAATGCTGCAGAGGCGGCTACCCACCTAACTTTTCCATGAAGGGCATCGATGCGCCCATCGATCTTGACTTCCGCCCTGCTGCCTGTACTCAGTTGGGCCCTTAATGGTTCGGATAAATGAATTCGTGCATAAATTCGACCGCTGGCAAGCAGTACGATCACCGTTGCACCGGGGTTGGGCCTTTCTCCAATTTTAAAAGGTAGCGCTTCGACAATACCGCTAATGGGTGCCCTTGTTGTCGCACGCTCTAGTGTAATCTCCAGATTTTGAACTGTCGCGAGGGTTGCCGCGTGACGAGACCTCGCCTGATCAATCTTCTCAGATCTTGTGCCTTCTAATAACTCGTCAAGGCTGGCGGTTGCCTCCCTGACCTTTGCCTGAGCTTCATTAAAACGTCCTTGTAGCAGGTCGACATTGTTCTGGGATGCGAGATTCCTTTCCACCAGTGACAAAGAACGATCCAGTTCTATTCGCAATGTTCTACGGGAACTCGTCGCCGCTTCCAGTCTGGCTCTGGCTGCTGTAACCTGCTGTTGCCTCGGCCCGGCTTCTGCTTCAAAAAGGGCTGAACGGGCAAGGGCTTCGTCTGCCCTGGCTCTGTCGAGAGCAACATCAGCACGGCTCGTATCTTGTTGGAGTAATACATCACCGGCTTCGACGAGATTTCCTTCCCGGACATAAACACGTGTGATGGATTCGCTGGATTCAGCGGTCAATTCAATTCGATCTCTCTCCAAAGTGCCAAGGGAAGTAACCTGATCGTATCCGGCTTCGCAACCTGTTAGCGCTAAGAGAGAGAACAACAATATTTTGAGATGACTCTTCATGATAATTCGTTTCCGCAACAGCCTGCTGCAATCTAGGCGTTTTATCGACCGGAGTAAAGGTCAATTGAGGGGTGGTTGTACCCTTCCAGTCGCATAACGAAACCCGTCTGGACGGATAGGAGAATGCAACATAGTTGAAAATATAAACGAGTGCGCATGATGATAGTGTTCGGATCGAACCGAAGTCAGGCCATTTAACCCCTTGATGAAAATCGTACCGGAAGGGCAGTGCTAATAATTTCTGATATCCTGGCCACACCCATAAGGTTGTCTACTGTTCGTCCCTACTGTTCGTCCCTTCTGTTCATTGTACTGGGCTCTGCCGTTGTAATGCCGACTTCATAGAGTTTCATCATCTGCGGATCCGATGTCCTGTCGTGGATCTTCCAACCCAGTGCGACGAGTTCCCTCTTCGCCTGGTCTGATAGCGTGCCCGTGGTCCAAAACGATTTACCGGAAAACGGGTTTTCTCCGCTTTCATGATCGGAAAGATTTTGTTCCAGTAATTCGGACCAAATCAAAAAATCCGCCGGTACCATCACGACAAATTCGTTTTCTTGAGTGACGCCATATGGCATACGAGCATTGGAGCTAATTCTCTCAATGTTGTTATATTGAGTTTGGTGCCAGGTAAGTAGTCCTATGGTCCCTAATAAAAAACGTGTTTCATCAAAAGATGTTGTCTCGGATAATTGCAACGCAAGAAAGTCCAGATTGTCGACCCCGTTTAGACGGGTCAAGCTTGCGCAAAACACAGTGTGAGACGTTGGTGTCAAATAGTTGCTGGCAAAAAATGCCTCGATTGTCTTGTCGCTGATACCATTTTCCGCAAGACATGAGCGATTGCTGATCTCAAGAGCAGGCGCGTCTTGTTCATAGACCTTGCTGCCAACTTCACTCAGTACATTGACGGCGACAGAGGCTGTCATGGGGAGGGCAAAGTCTACTGGCAACCCGCCAATGAACTGCACAACGGCCATCGCCCTTACCGCGCTTCTCAGTTTAAGATTGGTTGTATAGGGGTCTATTTTCAACTTTGACGCCCATTCTCTTTCCGAACCGCTAACGAGATAATTTAGCTTTTTAAATTCAGCCGGATCCATGTCCTCGGCTGAGTCATCTATCATACGTTGTGCACCTGCGGCACCGCGCCGTGCTCCGGTGACATAGCCAGAGAACATCCGGACGACCCCGCCAGGCAGTCCTTGAACTGTCTGTATCGGATTGGAAAATGCCACCATGATTGATTTTGCGGTACCAATTCCTGCGTCTGCCAGAGATTCAACAAAAACTTTTGTCTTTGACATAGCTTCAAGATAGGCGAAGGCATCTGCCTCACGTATCCGTATACGCAGTTCTAACATTCCATCTGCCGCTAATTCACCAAAATCTCCTGCCAGGATAAAATGGTTTTGGATACCATCGTTAGTCACCTCGGGTAGAACTTTGTGGTTCGGTCCCTGGAGCAATTTCTCTGGTACAACATCTTGTGCACGGAAGGTTGATGGGTACTCGTAGCTCGCAGCATATGCGATGAGTGACGTCAGAATTGGCAATATCCCCAAGTATCTCAATTTCATTGAATTGTTCCGAATGTTGGTGAGCATATTGTAACTGGATGTTTGACGAAAGTACCCTTGAATGTGCCAGCTTGAATGAGGGCAGCATAGGCATAAAATATTGACCTTGGGTCCATTCCTATTCACACTAGCGCTGGTTACAGATCAGAGCTGTTCATGAATCGACTTGCCCTTTTGTTGTCTTTCTTCATTGCATTTTGCGCATTTACCCCGGTCGCATCGGCGCTCAATATCAGCTTCCTGAAGAACAGTGTTCTAAGTCGTTTCAGTAGAACTGAAATGACGGATTTTAGAGCCAATGTCTCACAAGCCCTGAGCAACGCAAATGATGGCAGTGTTCTCGCCTGGGAATCTGATTCAGGGAAGTTCTCAGCGAGAGTGCTATTTCGTGCAACATATATTAATAACGGAGACCTGACCTGCAGAAGGGTTCTCTTTAAAATAAGCGAAGGGGACATGATGCCGGAACGCTATCGTTTTGATTTGTGCAACAATCAAGATCAGTGGCGTTTTTCCCAGACTTCTGTGAGTTCTTTCACATCGGACGAATGGTCTTATCTCAAAAATATTGCTACCGAAACATTGAATAATGAACCCGATGCGGTTTCTGTTTCCTGGTTCTATAGAAAGACGGGTAATGCCGGCGTTATTACACCTCTGACAACAGAAGAGACAGATGGAAAGAAGTGTCGTGAAGCCACTTTCAGCATAATCAGTAGATCAGGGGACACTTTTGATGGTAACTACACCTTCTGTAAACGAGTCGGTGAAGACTGGTTTCTCTCTGATCGCCAGTAAGTATTTTTGCTGCATAAATTAGAACTGATACTCAATCGTAAATCTCACAAGGGTACTTAGCTGATGCTATCAAAACTATGCAAACGGTTAACTCTCAAAGTTTTGTCCATACTGACAATGTTTTGCTTGTCTCTACCGGCACTATCTTCGCAAAAAAGTGACATTGTTGTACTGTTAAACGGTAATGCAGTGACCGGTGAAATTAAGTCACTTGAGTTTGGCACACTCAAATATTCAACCGACTCCATGGGAACGGTTAGTATTGACTGGGAAGATATCACGTCAGTGACGACCAGCCAGTATGTTGAGGTCGAGGTAGAGTCGGGTACGCGATATTATGGCAATCTCGAGCTGACAGAGCAGGCCAACTCCATTTCAGTGGGGTTTGGCGAGGAGGCAGACCAGATTGAAATGATTCATGTTGTGCGTCTAACACCCATCGCCAGAAACGAAAAGTTTGTTGACAGACTTGAAGGTTCTACGACCCTTGGGTTTAACACGGACAAGGCAAGCGAGGTCACTCAGTTAAGATTGACGGCCGACCTGCGCTATCGCACGCAGAAATACTTGTTAGGGCTCAAGATAGATTCCAGTGTTACCGATCAGAAGAGTCGGGAGACAACACAGAGGCAGAGTCTCGGCTTCAATTATCAGAGATTCCGCGACAATAGGTGGTTCACGGATTGGTCAGTGAGTGGTGAAAAGAATGATGAGCAAGGCATTAACTCACGATTCGTGGCTGGTGGTGGTCTGGGTCGTTATTTTATTCAAACCAACAAAAACCAATTTTCAGTGGTTGGCGGACTGGTTGCCACACGCGAGTCTTTCACCAATGAAGATTCAAGTACTACCCAGGCAGAAGGTAAAATTGCCGTGCGATATCTTCATCGATCACTGGTTCCGGAGAGCAATATTATTTTCGCAACTACAATTTATCCTTTGCTCAAGGATCTGAAATCCTATCGCGCGGATACTAACCTCACCTTCCGTCGTGAGTTCTTCAGCGATCTGTTCTTCGATCTTTCTATCTATCATTACTACTTGAGCAATCCCCCTGAAGGATCAGCGAAATCTGACTATGGCGTCGTGACATCACTCGGTTATAAAATATGAGTAGCTGAATAGCTGTTTGATATTAAGTCAGCCCAGAATTTGGGATGGTTGAGAGCCCCTGGTAGGGTGTTTTTTCAGCGACCTGTTAGGGAACCTCTGATTAAACCCTATTTTTGCCAGCACGGCGTTAGCACACCTCGAAATAAATCACGAATTTAAGGCATATTCGTGATTTACCTCTCGATGCGTTGCCTTGTTCTGACAAAAATATGCCATTAATCAGAGCTTCCCTAGAACCTGAAAGTACCACTTAGGGTGGGACCCTGGTGGCGAAATTTAATCTTACCTCTAAGATCGTTGTCCCGGGATTCCAGATTCATGCCGTAAAAAGAATAGCCAATACCGAGGTCAAATTTGTTGAACTGGCGAAGTAGATCCAGACGCAGATAGGATAGGGCACCGTTATACTGATCGAAATTCATTCTGAATAGCTGCACTTCTGCGGCGAGAGACCAATGCTTGCCAAGCTGTGCTGTGCCGAACGCGCCAATCACTGGAAGGATGGGTTTGGGACTGTTTCTTTGTCTTTCTCCCGTGCTCTGGGAAATTAACGTGGAAGTGAATTTTGTACGATGAAAGCCCGCAATCAATGCCAGTTCTTTCTGTGAATCCTTGATAAGAAAATAGCCATAGGCAAGTCTCAGAATGCTGGTTTCAGCTTTTGCCTCTACTTCAGTCGAGGGTAGAAATGTTGCGTCACCAAATTTGAGTTGATCGTCGATTGTGATGGCGCCCGACCTATTTAATTCTGAGTAGCTCAATTCAAGACGGTGGTAAGTTCCAAGGCCGAGCGTAAAATCGAATTGGTTGACGGTTTCCCGATCAGAAACATCCAGAGTATCTTCGAGTGACAGGCGGGTGTCCTGTGGCGTATTAGAAGGCCCTCCGATGAGGGTTGTATTGAACCGTGTATCGATGATGGATACGCGCAAGGTTGCCCTCGGAAGCCTGGCTGGTTTCTTGTTGGTATAACGAGGTTGAAAAACGTCAGCGTTGTAGGCAAGTTTTATACTGGTCGTCCAGGCCTGATTTCGATCAATAATCGGACTGTTGCTAATCTCGTTGTCCAATATTTCCAGGCCTACTCGCCCGGAGACTAGCCAGCGATGGGTAAGTGCATATCCCCATTTAACTCTAAAGGCGATATTGGTCGCGCTCCCTGCTTGGTATTCAGGTCGACCTGGCGCTGTTTCATTAGAATTAACACTATAGTAGTACTGGCTATAGGCGCGGCTCTGGTAAATGAAATCCAGCGTTGGGATCAGGTACCCGCGTGACCATTCTCGCGGATAGGAAAATTCCAAATTACTGATAGTGCCCTTGTGTCGATCCAGAATCTCGAAGTAGGTTTTAAAATTGATATGGATCGGCCAACCGCGATATCCGATTGATGGCGCAGTCTCTATTGTCCATCGGCGTTGTTGGAGATCTTCCAGGTCCTTATTGTCATCCGGGCTTCGTGTCTGAATGCGACCGAGAATAGAAAAGGTCCATTGATTCTCACTGACATATCGCAGTCCCAGATCGCCTTCGCTTGCGAAGAGCAGGTCATTGGTGAATGCGGGATTACGAAATGTCGTCAGGTAGGGATAAAGGTAGGCGGAGTTAGCTGACCCTTTGTAGATATTCTGCGTTGAACTGAAGCCGACACCCAGTGCATAGTCGTTTAGGTCCAGGGAACGGAAGTAGTCTAACCAGGCTGCTGCATTTGCTTGACCAGGGAAAAGGACCAAAATATAGATGATAACATTGGCGACAGAAGAGACGACAAAAGGGACGATCATCCGCGGTGAGTGTCTAATGATCTTCATCTGCAAACTATTCTATGATTTTTGATGTAAGAGATACAATGTGCGGATGCCAAGTGTGATTAAATCAGTACAATAGCCATTTCCATCACACCACATACTCATTGACACAACTGAGTCTTCACGAGAGATACGATATGCGATTGACTAGCTTGATAATGATGATTTCTACGCTGTTGCTGGCCGCCTGCTCTGCGCCGACCTTGCAGACAGAAATCATTCCAAATGCAGATATGGATGTAGCAGACTTCAAAACTTACACCTGGGCAGACAATCCCCTCACATTGATTGGGGTTCTGGCAGGGGCATCATCGACTGATCTTGAATTCAGGGTTAAGAAAGCGGTGAGTAAAGGGATGAGTGATAAGGGATATCAGTTCGTATCGCCAGACGAACCCTATGATATCTCGGTTTCCTTTCTTGTGGGTGCTGTCAACGAAACGCAGTATTCTGCACATAATTTTACCAAGGATCGCTGGGCATACAATGCAACATTTGTCTGGACCCAGTCCAACGATTATCTCAAAGGGGCGCTGTCGGTTGTGATGCGTCAGCCGACAGTCGAAGACGATATTCTGTGGCAAGGTACCGCGGCTGAAAATTTGAACAACAAATCGACAAAGAACAAGGGGACGGTCGATAAGTTTGCCAGTATCATTCTGGCAGAACTACCACCCAGCCGCATAAAGTAGGTAAGGCAAGGTCAAATGTCATTTCACCGCTCTTCTCTGGCGACACTTGCGCAAGCGTTATACACAACGCTGGAACAAAAAGGCGTCGACGCGGATGAGTTGTTCAGGCGATGTGATGTAGATCCGGGGAAAAGATTTGACCCGGATGCCCGCTATCCAGCTTACGCTTCATACCGTATGTGGCAAGCTGCAATCTATGCCACAAAAAATCCGTGCCTGATTTTTGAGGTGGTAGATAATATTAAGCTGACGATGTTGCACGCCCTTGGACATGCCTGGCTGGTGAGTCGTACCTTGTTGGAAGCCCTGCAACGTTTTGCCCGTTACCATCGATTGCTAAGTACCAATGTCGATATCAGGTTAGAGGAAGCACAGGGTAGTTATTTACTGATTTGCGACGTTCTTGATCCCATGGATAATTATAATTCGGATGGCGTTCTGGCATTTGTCTTGCGATTGTGCCGGAAAGCCTATGGTGAAGACCTGGTGCCTGTGGAAGTACAGATGATCAGAATGGAACCCCTGAGCAGTCAGATAATAGACAATTTCTTCCGCTGCCCCGTGCGTTATGGGGCGCCCGACAATGTCATTATTTTTAGCGCCTCTGACCTGCACCGCCGTCTGGACGGGGCGAATTCAGCCATAGCAACAGCCCTGGACGAGGTCGTTGTTGCATATTTGTCCAGGCTGGATGCGAATGATGTCGTCGGGAAGGTTCGCAGGGTAGTGGCGGAGACTCTGATTCATGGTGAGCCGGAAAAACAGGATATCGCTGACAGTCTCAATATGTCTGCCAGAACACTACAAAGACGGCTGGGTGAAAATGATACATCGGTTAAAGAGATTATCGATGACACCAGACATAAGCTGTCGCTGGATTTTCTGGATCAGTCGCACTATTCCATTAAGGAAGTCGCCTATTCCCTGGGGTTCAGTGACCCATCCAATTTTGCCAGGGCTTTCAAGCGCTGGACTGGTGAAACACCACGGCAATATCGCTTGAGAAAATGAAATATGGTCCAGTTATTAAGCCCCTGAAGGAGGGAGCATTCGATGGGATTTTACGAAAAACATGTACTGCCTAAATTTCTAAATTTAGTGATGAAGGCGCCGGAAATGACAAAGATCAGGGCACAAATTGTCCCCGAAGCAACGGGTAATGTTCTCGAAGTTGGTATTGGTTCTGGCTTAAACTTACCCTTTTACCAGCCTGGTGTAAAAGTCACCGGTGTTGACCCTTCAACGGAGTTGCAGGTATACGCACGCGAGGTGGCAGAACGCACAGGTGTCGATGTGGAATTCCTGGGGCTAAGTGGTGAGGATATTCCCGCGGAAGACAATTATTTCGACTCCGCCGTCATTACCTGGACCCTGTGTACTATCCCGGATCCCCATCAAGCATTGTCAGAAATTCGTCGGGTATTAAAACCCGGTGCAAAGATGATTTTTGTTGAACACGGGCTATCTCCCGATGCGGGTGTCGCAAGATGGCAATCGCGGGTCAATCCGGTCTGGAATGTGATCGGTGGGGGATGCAATCTCAATCGCAAGATAGATGAGATCATCACGGGTGCAGGCTTTAGCTTTGATGCTTTGACCAAGGGATATATCCCCGGACCGAAGTTAGCGACCTACAACTACCGTGGTGTTGCGAAAGCCGTATAGATGACGCTATCGGGTCGAATATTTATCAACGTCTAAAGCCGCCAGCTCTTGCCCTGCCGACGCCACCCGCTCTGGTACGGTTATATCCCGCTGTACTGCGTCGCTGATAAAACTGGTTGTATCCACCTTGCCGCGCCCTGGCATCTCGTTGAAGCTGAGCGGAATTGCGGTTGTATCT
>CAZAZB010000155.1:0-9004 GCA_964489485.1 uncultured Pseudomonadales bacterium
ATCCGATTCTGGTGGCCATACAGACAATCGTCCGCTAAACGCGCTGTTTTCAGCCATCATGACGTTGCGGGATCGCCTCGCCGCTGAATACGGCTATGACAGACCCATTCGTTTAGGCGCAGCCGGTAGTCTTGGTACGCCGCTTAGTGTTGCAGCCGCGTATGCGCTAGGGGCATCTTTCGTGCTTGTAGGAACAGTTCATCAGTGCGCTGTTGAGTCCGGTGTTTCCGATAGTAGTCGAAAATTACTTGCCCAGGCGCAACTTGCCGATGTGGCGATGACAGCGTCAGCAGATATGTTTGAACTGGGTGTCAAGGTACAGGTGTTACAACGCGGCACCATGATGGCGGTGCGCGGCAATCAGCTTTATGACATTTATAATCGCTATGATTCAATCGAGGATATCCCTACTGATATTCGTGCAAATATCGAAAAGAACATTTTCCGCCAGCCGCTGGTTGATATCTGGCAGTCAACAGTGGAATTTTTCAATCGCACTGATCCCGGCCAGATCGAAAAAGCGAACAAGAATCCCAAACACAAGATGGCACTGATATTCAGATGGTATATCGGTAGTTCCAGCCAGTGGCCAATCGTCGGCGATGAGTCGCGCCAGGTGGATTATCAATTATGGTGTGGTCCAGCTATGGGCGCTTTCAATCGTTGGGTAGCTGGGAGCTTTCTGGAAGCGCCAGAGAACAGAACAGTGCAGCAGATTGCCTTAAACCTGCTGGAAGGCGCGGCACATGTCACGCGGGCACAACAGTTAAGGACATTTGGATTGGCCATGGCGCAAGATGCGTTGGCGTTCCCGCCAACCGAGATGCGGACATAGCAACTTGAAATAGCTACTCGAATTAGCTACTCGAATGACACAGACAAAAATTACGCGAACTAACGAGTTTCTACCAATATATTAAAACCAGTGTCCCGGTTTAAAAATGGGACAGGAGCAAAGTGAATGACGAAGCAAAAGAAATCCAGTTTCAGCCCCATCGCCGTTGTTGGTGCAAGCGGACTGTTTCCAGGTTCAGTTGACGGTCAATCTTTCTGGCGAAACATCCTCGCTGGTGAAGACTTCATGACTGAAGTGCCAGCCGATCATTGGCTGATTGAAGACTACTTTGATCCGGAGCCGGGAAAGGCCGGGAAGATTTATGGTAATCGCGGAGCATTCCTGCCGAAAGTGGATTTTGACCCGATGGAATTCGGGATGCCGCCGAATCAGCTCTCTACCACCGACACAGCACAATTGTTGGCGCTAATCGTTGCGAGCAAAGTTTTGGATGATGCTGCAAGTGTACAATTCGGCAAAGTTGATAAGTCAGATATTAGTGTCATCCTGGGTGTTGCCTCTGCGACAGAGATGGTTGGTCAAATGGTATCGCGAATCCAGCGGCCAAACTGGGTCAAGGCATTGCGAGATGCTGGCATAGCAGAAAGTAAAGTTAATGAAGTTTGCGACGGAATTGAAGCAACCTATCCTAATTGGGACGAAAGCACCTTTCCGGGATTGTTGGGTAACGTTGTTGCCGGGCGTATTGCAAACAGGCTCGATCTTGGTGGCACCAACTGCGTGGTGGATGCGGCTTGTGCCAGTAGTCTCGGCGCCGTCGCCATGGCCATTCGTGAATTGCAATCTGGAAGCTCCAATCTGGTCATAACAGGCGGCGTTGATGCCCTGAATGATATTTTTATGTATATGTGTTTTAGCCAGACACCTGCCTTGTCTCTTACAGGTGACTGCCGCCCATTTTCAGCTGATGCGGATGGCACCATGCTTGGGGAAGGTATCGGCATGGTGGCGCTAAGACGCCTTGAAGATGCGCAACGTGATGGTGATCGAATTTATTCCGTTATTCGCGGTGTCGGGTCTTCGTCCGATGGCCGTTCCGGTAGTATTTATGCACCTGAGTCAAAAGGGCAGGCGCTGGCCATTCGCCGCGCTTATGAACAGACAGACTTTACGGTCGAAGATGTTGAGCTTATCGAAGCCCACGGTACTGCAACCAAAGCGGGCGATGCCGCTGAATTCGGCGGCTTACGTTATGCCTTTGAAGGCGAGTCCACGGATGAACAGTCAACAAATACGCAGTCAACGAAAAAGCAGTGGTGCGCTTTGGGTAGTGTGAAAGCACAAATTGGGCATACAAAATCCGCTGCGGGTGCTGCTTCCTTGTTCAAGGTTGTCATGGCGTTACATCACAAGGTTTTACCCGGAACCATCAAGGTCAGTGAGCCTAACCCGGCACTCAATATTGAAGATAGCCCTTTCTACATCAATTCAGAAACTCGCCCCTGGATCCATGATCCTGCGACCGCCCGAAAAGGAGGTGTCAGTTCATTTGGGTTTGGCGGTAGCAACTTTCACGTTGCGCTGGAAGAATATGTTGGTGAAAATGAAGTAAGGGGCAGGTACCATAGTTCTCCTGTGGAATTGTTGCTCTTCTCTGGCGCAAACTCAGATGCACTGACTGCCAGTGCCAGTGCAGCTGTTGATAGACTTTCGGATACTGCTTTACCGATGTTGGCAAAGCAACTTCAAGAATCTTTTGATGCTAACAGTCATTGTCGTTTATCCGTTGTTGTAGCAGATGTGGATTCTGCGAAGACGCAGATTTCCCAGGCTTGCGACAAGATCAGTGAGCAGCCAGATGCACCCTTTTCTATGCCAAATAAAATGCACTATGGCACAGGATCTAACGATGCGAAGAAGGTCGGTTATCTCTTTCCCGGTCAGGGAAGCCAATACGTCAATATGGGTTCAGATCTAGCCTGTGAGTTCGATCAGGCGAGGTCCGCCTGGGACATCGCCAGTACAGTAGACCTGGGTGCAGAGCAAAGTCTTAATGAGGTCGTGTTTCCGATCCCGGTATTCAACAAGGATGACAGGAAAGCTCAGGATGGGTTGCTAACAAGTACAGATTGGGCGCAGCCAGCCATTGGTTGCGTTAGCTGGTCGATGTTGAATTTGTTGAATACATTGGACCTAACACCCGATGCGGTTGCGGGACATAGTTATGGCGAAGTTTCTGCACTCTACGCTGCCGGTGCGATTAAGACACCGGAAGATTTGATTGCTGTCTCAAGGCGTCGCGGTGAGTTAATGAAAGCTGCTGCGGCTGCAACGCCTGGTTCAATGACCGCCGTACGAGCCAATAGTAAGGAAGTACAGGCCTATCTGGATGGTTGGGATTGTGAGGTTGTTATCGCTAATATCAATAGTCCCAGCCAGGTCGTTATTGCTGGCGAAACTTCCGAGATCGAGAAGGCGGAAAAAGAACTTGAATCTGTTGGCGCGACTTTTCGACGACTACCGGTTGCGACTGCTTTTCATACCCATATTGTTAGTCCCAGTGCAGAACCGTTTCATGAATTCCTGAGTGGCATCAAAGTAGCCAAACCAAAGGTGCCTGTCTACTCCAATACAACAGCTTCGGTCTATGCCACAAAACAGGATGACATCCGCAAGATGTTGGCATGGCAGTTGGCCAATCCCGTACGGTTCGAGGAACTGGTTCAACAGATGCACGATGACGGCATTCGTGTATTTCTGGAAGTTGGCCCAAATGCGGTTCTTGCTGGCATGGTTAAGGATTGTCTGAAAGGACGTGATTTTGAAATGATCTCACTGGACAACAAAAAGCTTGATGGACGTGCAGCATTTTGGAATGCATTGGGTGGTTTATCCGCTGCCGGTGTTCCCCTTAATTTTGGAGCACTCTGGGAGGACTATGCGGACATGGCGCCGCCTTCTGATTCGATTAAACGCTCACCAGTAACAGTTAAAATGGGGGGTGCTAATTATGGTAAACCTTATCCGCCAAAAAATGGTAAGGCAGGACTGCCAGCGCCGAATCCCGAGGTGGCAAACCCGGCGCCTGTAACAGTCGCTGCATCAGTCGCTGCACCTGCGCCAGTCAATACAACATCGAATAGCACGCCAGCGAGTATTGTACCCGCGGTGGCACAAGCACCTGCATCACAAGTGTTGACGACCAGCAATCAACCCGTGCGAGATGCCAACTGGGTTGCTGCATTCCAGAGTCTTCAAGCGCAAACGCTGGAAGCACAAAAGTCGTTTCAAAGCACACTGGGCGATGCACACCAGGCATTTTTACGCGCCAGCGAAGTTGCATTCGCACAGCTAGGCGGTACGGCAACCGTTTCCGTGCCAGTGGTGTCTGTTCAACCCGCTGCGATTCCCCAGGTTGCACCTGAAGTCGTTGCGCAGCCTGCTGCTGCACCGGTAGAGGTTTTGGCACCTGCTGCGGTGGCACCTGTTGCAGTCGCAGCTGCAGTAGAAGCGCCCCAGGGTGAAGCCATAGACTTTGAAGGCATGCTATTGGACATCGTTGCGGAGAAAACCGGATATCCTAAAGAAATGCTGACCCTTGAGATGGAACTGGAGTCAGGACTGGGTATCGATTCAATCAAGCGTGTAGAGATATTGTCGTCCCTACAGGAGCAATTGCCCCATCTTGGCGAGCTCGATACCGGTGAACTGGCTGAACTCAATACCCTGGGTGAGATTATTGATTTTGCTGGTGCATCAGCACCCTCGATGCCTGCCCAGCCACAGGCAACAACAGCAAGCGCCCAAACAAATGCACCCGCCGCTATTGATTTTGAAGGCATGTTGTTGGACGTTGTTGCAGAAAAGACAGGATATCCAAAAGAGATGCTGACCCTGGATATGGAACTTGAATCGGGTCTTGGTATTGATTCTATTAAGCGAGTCGAAATTCTCTCTTCATTGCAGGAACAGATTCCGCACCTTGGAGAAATGGATACCGGCGAACTCGCAGAGCTGAATACTCTGGGAGAAATTATTAATTTTGCCAGTGCCTCTGCACCCGCAGGCCAGGTATCTGTAGATGCAGCATCGCCTGCAACCGCGCCCAGCGGAATAGATTTCGAAGGCATGTTGCTGGATGTGGTTGCTGAAAAGACGGGCTATCCCAAAGAGATGCTGACGCTGGATATGGAGCTTGAATCAGGTCTTGGTATTGATTCCATAAAACGAGTAGAGATCCTTTCTGCATTGCAGGAACAGATTCCACATCTTGGGGAAATGGATACCGGCGAACTCGCAGAGCTGAATACCCTGGGTGAAATCATCACCTTTGCCAGTGGGTCTGCACCAGGTGCCGATACAGCAGCAACTAGCGCGAGCCCGGCAACACAAGCAGCATCGGAAATTGATTTCGAAGGCATGTTGCTGGATGTGGTCGCTGAAAAAACGGGCTACCCAAAAGAGATGCTGACTCTCGATATGGAGCTCGAATCCGGTCTTGGTATTGACTCCATAAAACGAGTAGAGATTCTGTCTGCATTGCAGGAACAGATTCCTCATCTTGGGGAGATGGATACCGGTGAACTCGCGGAACTGAATACACTGGGTGAAATTATTACATTTGCATCGGGCTCATCCGCTCCAGCAGAACAACAACTGAGTGTCGATTATGCCCAAACACCAGAGCAAGCTGCGGTTCTGGATATGATGCGTTACGAGATTGTGGCGGAGCAGTGTCATGCTGCGGGAATCGCCATCGGTGAAATTCACAAGGCGTCACCCCTTTATCTGGTTGGTGACCGAAGCGGTGTTGCAGCGCCATTGGCCAAACTGCTTGACGGTGCCGGTATCAAAACAGAAATTACGGATTCTGCACCTGAAGCCGCACAGTGGATGGTGTTGCTAACAGGACTGAATACGGGCAAACAAGATGCTAAAGGGTTGGCTAATTTGAATGTCGAAGCCTTTGAGCAGGTAAGACACTGCGCGAAGACAATGTCAGCGAACGGCAAGATGTTGGTGACGGTTCAGGCAACCGGTGGTTCTTTCGGTATATCCGGTCATACAGGTGAACTAGCCTGGTCAACAGGGCTTGCTGCTCTTGCTAAAACTGCCTCAAGAGAATGGATAAATGTCGCTGTTAAGGCAATTGATGTGGGCACAGAAGGCCAGTCTGTCGATCATGTAGCTCAATCGCTCTTTTCAGAACTGACAGCAGGCGGACCAGAACTGGAAGTTGGTTTGCTGCCGGGTGGCCAAAGGGTCACGCTGGTATCAAAGCTTGCCAATATTGACGCTGGCGATGCTGTAAATCCACTCAATAAGGACAGTGTTGTCGTCGTTAGCGGTGGTGCACGGGGTGTCACGGCAGCCTGCCTGAATGAACTTCTGCAAAGAACACCTGTAAAGCTTGCGATTCTTGGACGTACGCCCTTATCTGTTGAACCCACCGACTTGTCCGGCATGGCAACCGATGCTGAGTTAAAGAAAGCGCTGCTTGGTCAGTATCAGGCTGCTGGCGAGACCATCACGCCACTTGAACTCAACAAAGAAGTGAGCAGCATTCTGAATATGCGCGAGGTTCGAGGGAATTTGGCGAAACTTGAAGCAACCGGTTCAGAGGTACTCTATCTTCCAACAGATATTGCTGATGAAACCTCAGTGACAAACTCACTCGGTCAGGTTCGGAATGCATTCGGACCCATCAGTATGCTGGTCCATGCGGCCGGTGTCCTTGCAGACAAGGAAATTGAAAAGAAGACAGATGAACAATTCAAATTTGTCTTTGACACAAAGGTAAATGGGCTACGCAATCTGTTATCGGCCACTCAATCTGATCCGCTGACTCATCTTGTCTGCTTCTCATCTGTTGCCGCCAGAGTCGGTAATAACGGTCAGGTCGATTACGCCATGGCGAACGAGGTTCTCAACCGGGTTTGCCAGGAGGAGAGTGCCAGACGTGGCGAGGGATTCATTGCCAAGTCTATTGGTTGGGGCCCCTGGGCTGGCGGCATGGTTGATCCATCTCTGGCAGGACACTTCCGCGCACAGGGCGTTGAACTCATTCCTCTGGATGATGGGGCTCGACTGTTTGCTGATGAAGTAGAAGGCCGCAATGGTACCTGTGTTGAAATCGTCTATGGCGGTGGTCTGGGTGGTCAAACCAATGAAGCCCAGAGCCAACACATGGCGATTCGCGTACATCCTTCGAGCCACCCGCAAATTAAAAGTCATTTGATTCAGGGTCAGCCGGTTGTTCCACTGGCCATGGTGAACGAATGGTGCCTGGCGATAGCAACAGCACTTAATCCGTCTGCAAGGGTGGTCAGTGTTCGAGATTTGAGCGTATTAAAAGGCATTCAACTCAAACATTTTGATACCATCGGTGACTGGCTTAATGTGAATTGTGAGATCAATGAAACTGGCGATCTGCTTAATATGACAGTCTCTGATGAAGATGGAACACGGCACTATCAGTTGGGCATTGAGCTGGGTAATGGCAGCGACCAGATTAGAGAGCCAGATTCACCTGTAGCGATGGAACTGGATAGTTGGGAATGGGGTCCGGAAAAAATCTATAAGGATTACCTTTTTCATGGTGAAGCACTTCAGGTCGTTAAGAAACTGTTAGGTGTCTCGGAAATTGGTTGCAGCGGGATGTTGCAGATGCCGGATGGTTCTGATCTTGAAAGATGGCGCGTTGCCTTGCTGGATGGTGGCCTTCAGTTAGCGCTTCTATGGGAGCGACACCGTTCTGGTCTTGCGTCACTACCCACAAGGTTTGGGCACCTGCGCTGGCACCAGGCAGAAAAATCAGAAGGTCCTGTTGTCTGTGAATTGATATTACAAAAGGCAACCAAGCTTGCAGCGACATGGTCCATTGTGTTCACAAATGTCGAGAAGCAGATCATCGCAACCATGGAGGATGTGAATATCCATGTACTGATGGGCAAGTCCACAGCTTAAGCGTTATGTCAGATAAAAATAGGTCCAGGTTTCAGCCTGTTGCAATCGTTGGCAGGGGATGTGTACTTCCCGGTTGCCATTGTGTTGATGATCTCTGGAAGGTCGTCGAGGGCAGTCGTGTTGAAGTCAGCACAGCAGAAAATGACAACTGGCGAGTCAGCCAACAGAAACTAACAAATGACACGCCGGGTGCCTTTGTTGCAGACCACATGTGGTCAACTGCGGGCGGTTATGTTCGTGGATTCGACGATCATTTCGATGCCGGAAACTTTAGCATAGAGCCATCATTGCTGGAGAAGCTTGACCCGATATTTTTATGGTCACTCGAAGCAGCCAGACAAACACTCACCGATATTCAATTGCCAGCGGACACAGCGAAAGCAGGCGTTGTCATCGGTAATTTGTCCTATCCCACCCGTAAACATAGCCAGTTTGCTGAAGATATCTGGTTAAGCCAGATCCATGGAGGTGAAGCAACAAGTTCTACTGACGCACGAAACCGATTCATGTCTGGCCTGCCTGCCATGCTGGTTGCCCAGGGCCTCGGGTTAGCGGGCGATACTCTGGCACTCGATGCTGCCTGTGCCTCTGGACTTTATGCCATCAAGGTAGCCTGCGACCGATTGCAGAATGGTAGTGCAGACCTGATGCTGGCCGGTGGTATTAATGCAGCTGACCCGCTCTTTATTCACATGGGCTTCTGCGCACTCAAGGCGTTAAGTAAAACAGGTGTCAGCCAACCTTTCAGCCAAAATGCTGATGGATTGGTACCGTCTGAAGGTGCCGCCTTTGTTGCCCTCAAACGATTGGAAGATGCCCGTGCCGATGGTGACAAAATATTTGGCGTTATCCGTGGTGTTGGACTTTCAAATGATGGACGTAGCGGTGGGTTTCTCTCCCCCTCGTCGAGTGGTCAGATCGTATCAATGAAACAAGCCTACGACATGTCGGGTGTTGATCCTTCCGAAGTGCAATTTATTGAATGCCATGCGACGGGAACCGAAGCAGGTGATTCTGCTGAAATTGAAAGTCTTGCCAGCGTCTTTCCCGCGGATAATGAAATTCCCCTTGGATCACTGAAAGGCAATTTGGGTCATTTAATTACAGCATCCGGTGTGGCGGGGCTTGTCAAAGTATTGCTCGCATTCGAGCATCAGACTATTCCAGGTACGCCTAATGCTTCGCCCGGGTTAGCGCAGATAGCCTCGAATGGGTTTAAAGTGCCCGGAACTAATGCCGAAT
>CAZAZB010000156.1:0-3464 GCA_964489485.1 uncultured Pseudomonadales bacterium
GGTTTCAATGATTCTAATTCCTTAGCAAAATAGTCGGCCACCTGGATGCCAAATTTCTCGCTCAAGGACAGGTACTCAAGCCTGAAATGACAGATCAGTTCCTTGATTGCTTGCTTGCGGACTTGATCATCCTTATCAATGACCGCGCCTTTTTCGACGGGTAGACAGTCTGCCAGGAGTTTTTCGCGGTAGACATCCATCTCCTTTGTATTCTGACTGTATGTGTTTCCGATGTGACTAATGCCCGTCACACCAAGGGCCAGGAGATCACAATCTGCGAATGTGGAATAGCCCTGAAAGTTTCGCTGCAATGTCCCATCACGCTGGGCAATCGCTAATTCGTCATCAGGCAGCGCAAAGTGATCCATCCCGATATAGACATATCCGTTGGCAGTCAGATCTTCAATACAGAGCTCAAGAATGCGCAACTTCTCCTGGGGTTGCGGAAGGTCGGTCGCAAGAATTCTCTTCTGTGGCGTAAAACGCGAGGGCAAATGCGCATAGTTATAGATCGATATTCTGTCAGGTTTCAATTCGCAGATCTGGCCGAGAGTCTCCTTGAAGCTTTCATAAGACTGAAACGGTAACCCATAAATAAGATCCACAGAAATCGAGCGGAAACCACATAACCTCGCCGCGTTGATCACCTCCCGGGTGTCTTCAAAAGACTGGATCCGGTTAACAGCCTTTTGTACCGCCGGGTTGAAGTCTTGTATGCCCAGAGATAACCGATTGAACCCAACTGCCCGCAGATTCGCTATGCGATCCGCATCAACCGTGCGTGGATCCACCTCAATGCTGAATTCACCCGATGTGTCATTACGGAAGGGGAAATAGCGCCGGATCTCTTCCATTAAATGCGTGATCTGGCCATCGTCAAGAAAGGTCGGCGTCCCGCCACCCCAATGTAACTGGGACACATGCCTATCCGAAAACAACGGAGCGAGCATGGCCAACTCCTTGCTCAACAATTCCAGATACTCTATCGCAGGCTCACGCTTCCGCGTCACGATTTTGTTACAGGCACAGTAGTAGCACAGCGTTGCACAAAAAGGTAAATGTACATACAGCGATAAATCACGATCCCGGAACTGAGAATCAGAGATTGCTTTCTCTAATTCTCCGGGCGTGAATTCTTCAAATTGTAAGGCAGTGGGATAGGACGTATATCGAGGACCCTGAACGTTATACCGTTGTATCAGGTCACTATCAAAATTGATTTTCTGATCCATAATCTCACCTCAAATCGACCTATTTCAGACCACTAAAATGGGCAGCGAGGTTGTCGATGTCCGTATCTGAAAGCGATTTCACCATCGGTGACATCATAGGATCAGATCGGCCACCATCTCGAAAGGCTTTGATTTGCTTCACAAGATAAGCTTCTTTTTGGCCAGCAAGATTCGGCCAGATCCCATTAGGACTTATGCCATTGGCACCATGGCATGCCATACAAGTTGCGGCCTTCGCCTTGCCAGCGGCCGCGTCGCCTGCCAATGCCGGAAATGAGAATATCAGTACTGCACAAACTGCAATCAATCTTTTCACCAGGGTCTCCTTTAAATCAATCTGGATTACAAACTTCAGGTATGACCGGTTATCCAGTCATGGCGCCATTATACCAAAGGTTGTGGCGCCTCTGTTGATCTACATCAACATCAGCTTTCGCAGTAGCGATCTACTTTTCCCCATTCAGGAAACTTATGGGAGGTTAATACTTTTTATGCTGGTAGTGATATTAGAAGGTGAGTTGACCTGTATCACGACCTACTGACAAGGGTCTTGATAGCATCCTCTCCCATATCGGCACCACCTCTGGTCGCCGTCCACCAGAAATACAACGAATACGGGGAGCGTAATGATGGAATTTGGCATATCAGAAGAAGGCAAGATTATAGAAGATCAGGTGGTACGTTTCCTCAATGAGAAGGTCATACCCGCGGAGAAAACCATTAATGAGGAAGCAGATGCAATCACAGACGGCTCTGATTCCCCGACAATGAAGGCTTTACGTGCCGAGGCCAAGGCGCTTGGACTATGGAACTTGTACCTGCCTGACGCGGAGTGGGGCGCAGGTGTCTCAAATCATGATTACTCCGTACTTTGCGAGCACATGGGCAGAAGCCCAATCGCATCCCGCGTATTCAACTGCAATGCACCGGATACCGGGAATGCAGAGATTCTCGCCGAGTTTGGCTCTGATGAGCAGAAGGAGAAATGGCTAAAGCCGCTCCTGGAAGGCGAAATCCGTTCCTGCTTTTCCATGACAGAGCCCGATACCTCCGGTGCAGATCCCACGGGCCTTCGAACAACAGCCGTGCGAGATGGCGATGACTGGGTCATCAATGGCCACAAATGGTTTACCAGTGGCGCCATCGGTGCGAAGTTCGCCATTGCAATGGTCGTAACCAACCCAAAAGCTAATCCGCACGAGCGTGCATCAATGATTATTGTGCCGACAGATGCACCAGGTTTTGACGTGATTCGTCCAGTTCCCGTCATGGGTCATACAGGTGGCGGTGGTCATTGCGAAATTCAGTACAATGACTGCCGCATACCCACGGCAAATTTATTAGGTCCTGAACATGGCGGATTTATGATTGCCCAGGCACGACTTGGACCCGGTCGAATCCATCACTGTATGCGAGCAGTGGGTATGGCAGAACGGGCATTCGAGATTATGTGTCGACATGCTAACGAGCGTGAGGTGTCAGGCGGAAAACTAAAAGACAAGCAATTTGTTCAGGAATGGGTTGCCACATCACGAATGGAGATTGATCAGGCGCGCCTGTTAACGCAATATGCCGCCTGGAAAATGGATACGGCGGGTAAGCAAAATGCCCGACAAGAGTTATCCATGACCAAGGTTGTGGTGCCCAATATGATGATGAATGTTCTTGATAGAGTCATCCAGTGTCTCGGCGCCCTGGGTGTATCTGATGATACGCCCGTGGCAGCCATGTGGCGCAATGGACGCGCACTACGCATCGCCGATGGTCCCGATGAGGTACATAAAATGGTGATCGCACGCCGGGAGTTCAAACGGTTTATGTAGATCCCCATCGGCCAGCTGGTAAACAGAGACCGACGATGTCTGCACGAAAATCGAGCGCCAATAGGTCTTGTCTAGGTATAGTTCCTGTCTGGGTATAGTGGGAACACTTAAAAAATTCTTATGTTCTCATGTCAGGGCAGCGCTGCAGGATATTAGTGCACTAACCTTGATGAATGAAAGAATTGCCCAACACCGGCAGGACAAGAAATGAGAAGTTTTTCAACTGATGACATACCCGCTGTCGATGTGAGTTTTCCAGACCTTACTGGGAAAATAGCCATTATCACGGGCGGCGAAAGAGGAATAGGCCAGGGAATCGCTACCTTTCTCGGTCGTCAGGGGATGAAGCTGGCTATTCTTGGTATTCTGGAAAAAGAAGGCAGACATGCAACAGATCAATTGGCTAACG
>CAZAZB010000156.1:3564-8988 GCA_964489485.1 uncultured Pseudomonadales bacterium
ATTCTTGGTATTCTGGAAAAAGAAGGCAGACATGCAACAGATCAATTGGCTAACGAGGGAATCAATGCCATCTGGTGCCATACTGATGTTTCAGAATCTAGTCAAGTACGGATGGCGCTAACCAGAGTGACCGAAGAACTAGGTTCGATTGACCTGCTAGTCAACAATGCAGCAAAGAATCATATTGTTGATTTCCTGGATTATGAGGAAGAAATCTATCAATCCAGTTTTGAGAAAAATATGCGCATGGTCTACAACACCAGCCTGCAATGCGCAAAACTGATGGCACAAGGCAGGGGAGGAGGAATCATTAATATTTCTTCCGTTGGCGGTCTTCGTGCACATCGACAATCGGTTGGCTACAACGCCACCAAGGGCGCTGTTGATGCCATGACCAGAGCAATGGCGCTGGATCTCGCGCCGAAAAGTATTCGTGTCAATGCGGTTGCACCAGGAGCCATTATCAATCGGAAAATCGACGACAAGATGCGACCTGTCCGGGAGCAACAGGCACAGGGTATTCCGCTTGGCCGGGTTGGGACTGTTACTGATGTTGCGGTACTGGTAGGCTTCCTTGCCTCCGATGTTAGCGCCTATATCACGGGTCAAACCATCTATGTGGATGGCGGCCTGACAACACAATTAACGCCCCCGGGAATCTATATTTAACTGCCCGAAACCACAGGGGTTTGCCGGGTTCTTCCAATCAGGAATTCGCTGTTGGTATCTCATTAAACGGTATACCCTTATCCACCCGAATATCCTGGGGCAGGCCAAGCACTCTCTCGGCGATAATATTTGCCATAATTTCATCGGTTCCACCGGCAATTCGTAAACCAGGTGACGCCATATAGGCACCCTGAAACATTCCTGCTTCAGCCGAAAGCTCGGAATCCCAGATAGCGCCACTCGATTCAAGCAGGTCCAATGCAAAGGACGCCATGTCCTGTTGCTTCGGCGCTCCCACCAGTTTACCAATGGAATTTTCGGGGCCTGGTATTTCTCCTTTGGACAAGGCTGTCATGGAACGATAGCCGGTAAACTTCAATCCAGATTCCTGAATATACCAATCTGCCAACTTTCGACGAACAGACTTGTCATTGATCGCAGGCTCATCATCGATATTAACTTTCTGTGCCAGTTTAAAAACTGAATTAAAATTTACACCGCCGCCACCGCCACCGATAGATGCCCGTTCATTCATCAAGGTAGTAAGCGCAACTTGCCAACCCTGACCGATAGCACCCAGACGCTGTGCATCAGAAACCCGGACATCAGTGAAGTAGACCTCGTTAAAGTTCGCACCACCAGAAATTTGTTTGATCGGTTTTATTTCAATGCCGGGTGATTTCATATCGATAAAGAAATAGCTTAGCCCCTGATGCTTCGGTGCCGTGGGATCGGTTCGGAGGACGATAATGCCGTAGTCTGAATAGTGCGCACCGGAGGTCCAGATCTTCTGGCCATTGATAACCCAATCATCGCCATCTTTTTCCGCACGGGTTCTAAGGGCCGCAAGATCTGAGCCACCTGCGGGCTCACTGAACAGCTGACACCAGACATCTTCACCACTGGCAAGTCGCGGAAGGTATTGTTTACATTGATCCTCGGTCGCCCATGCCATCATAGTCGGCGCACACATGCCATGGCCTATGGCAAAAATACTATCCGGCGTATCAAGCTTCGATTCTTCCTGCCCGAATATGACCTGCTCGATTGCTGTGGCACCTTGTCCGCCATGCTCCTTTGGCCATCGGATACATGCCCATCCTGCATCATACTTTCTTTTCTGCCACAATTTGGCGGCAGCGATATAGTCCAATCCATCCAACTCACCGTCATTGGGTATATTTGCTTCAAGCCAGGCTCGTACTTCTTGTCTAAATGTCGCTTCTTCACTTGTATCGTTAAAATCCACTTTATTTCTCCCGTCTATCTCAATCTATTCGTCTGTCTGCGGCTTATGCCGCACGATCTGCCTCAATGGCTGCAATCAGTTTTTCTTGCCAGGCAGCCTCGCTGCCAATATTAATTGAGAGTAGTTTTGATCGGCGGTAGGGGAACTGGCAGTCAAATTCCCAGGTGAAGCCCATACCCCCATGGGTCTGAACATTTTCTTTTGCAGCGAAGTAGTACGCCTGTATCGCACTAACTCGTGCGGTCGCGGCTGCGATGGGGAGTTCCGCGGCATCGGTGGATAATGCCCATGCACCGTAATAACAATTGGATTTAGCCAGTGTGTTTTTAACATACATATTGGCGAGCTTATGTTTGATCGCCTGGTAAGTTGCGATCGGTCTGCCGAATGCGAACCTACCCATGGCGTATTCTTTCGCCATTTCCAGTGCGGTCTCTGCACCACCAACCTGTTCCCAGGCAAATAGCACTGCCGCACGGTCATAAACGCCTTTAATTATTGCCATACCTTCCCCTTCTTTACCTAACAGGGATGCTGATGCTTTCTTGAAATCTACGCGCGCATGAGACCGGCTGGGGTCAATGGTCGTGACAACTTCTCTCTTAACGGCTGCTTGATCCAAACCAACAAGATAGACGCTTGCCCCATCACCCACCGAGCTTTGCGCTAAAACAATCGCAAAGTCAGCAATATCACCATCAGCTACCGGTATCTTTGAGCCAGTTAAAACACCATTCTCAACTGTACAATTCAACGAAGCTGCTGTTGTCTGCCCATTACCTTCGCTCGCGGCCAAACAACCAATCGCTGAACCTGCTGCGAGTTGTGGTAACCATTCTTCCTTCTGTTCTTTTGTACCTGCGGCGAGAAGTGCTTCCGTCGCAAGATATACGGAGGACGAGAATGGAATTGGCGCCAGGGCCCGGCCAAGCTCTTCGGCTATAACACTCAGCTCCAAATAGGACAAACCGAGACCATCGTACTCTTCCGGTATGACTGTCGCCGTCCAGCCCATTTCGACAACTTTCGACCAGAGAACTTTGTCATAAGGATCATCACCATCCAGAATATTCCGAACCACTTTGGTTGAACAATTATCATTTAGAAACCCGCGCGCTTGCTCTCGCAACAGGTTCTGTTCCTCTGAAAACTCGAAGTTCATTGATTACTCCCTGATTACACTGACATATCCGGCGGCATCAAATAATGATCCAGAACCGGACAAATGAAAAATCAAAAGGGTGAAGCTATCACGACCAACTGATCAACACCATTCACGTGACATTTTTTGGCACATCTTTGAATGGACCTGTATCAAATCTCGGTTCCTTTTCCATGCCGAGGACCCGCTCGGCAATAATATTATGTTGAATCTCGTCTGTTCCACCGGCTATGGAAGTTGCCGGTACCGAAACAAAAATTTCGGCAATAATTCCATTCATCGCGCCATCCTCACCACGCAACATGGCATCGGCGCCGGAGATCAGCGTGTGTACTTTGGATGCCTGCCTTGCGACATGGCTGGCAGCCAATTTACCTAATGAACCTTCTGGACCCTGCGGCATCCCCTGTGACTGTGCTGCACGCGCCCTTTTCGCGGTCCACTCAGCGGATCGTGACATGATCAGGAGCCGGGCAATTTCCTGACGGGCCACGGCATCTTTAATCTTGCCCGTCTCGATCGCGCGAGGTAATGCAAGATCAACTCTGCCTGCTCGCTGGGGGTACCATTTATAGGGTTCCATCACAGTGGCAATTTCTGCACGTTCTTCTTCGTAGATTGCACCCTCAAGACCGGAGTCACGATTAAACCGGCGTACACCATCAGCGCTTCGTCGTTCATGCGCCAGTGTCGTCATCGCGACTCGCCAACCAGCGCCTTGTTTGTCAACCTGATACTCTGGCGGTATCGTCGCATCAGTAAAAAAGACCTGATTAAACGATGCATGTCCATTCATCTGTTTTAACTGATGAACCTCAACACCTGGCTGTTCCATATCCAGAATAAAGTAGGTCAAGCCCTGATGCTTAGGTAGATCCCAGTCTGTTCTGGCCAGCAGCAATCCGTACTGTGCATGATGCGCACTCGTGGTCCAGACTTTCTGGCCATTAATAACCCAGTGTTCCCCATTATAATCGGCACGAGTAGTCGAACCTGCCAGATCGCTGCCGCTACCAGGCTCGCTAAATAGCTGGCACCAGGTATCTTCACCGGTGAGGATTCCGCGAAGAAATTTCTTCTTGTGCAGGACGCTGCCATGTTCCAATATCGTCGCTGCCGCCAGCATTCTAATGCCAGTACGGGCGACACTCACCGCATTATGTGCCGCGAATTCCTCTTCGATGACAGGAATCAGCGCTGCAGAAAGTCCCCTGCCGAACCACTCTTTCGGCCAGCCTGGAACACCCCAACCTGAATCCGCCAGCAGATTTCGCCATCCAAGTAATGACATCCCTGGGTCCCAGTTGGCTTTCAACCAACAACGAACCTCTTCACGGATGGCTTCATCTGAAATAGATTCTTCGAAAATAGCTTTCTTAGGAGTGGCTTTCTCAGGATTAGATTCCCCGGAAGGTGCAAGATCATTTGTGTCGTTCATTGGACCATCTCCATTCGCTGCATCATCAACTCGCGGTGATAGGCCGGATCGCCTAGAAAAACTTCTGAACTCTTGGCGCGCTTAAACCAGAGATGTGTGTCCTGATCCCAGGTAAAACCGATACCCCCATGAATTTGTATCGCCTCCGCCGCGATTAACATATAGGCATCGGATGCGGCACTCTTCGCCATACTTGCCAGAACCGGCACTTCCGGATCATTAGCATCTACCGCGGCGGCGGCATAATAGGCTGCGGATTTCGCCAGCTCTAATTGTAATAACATGTTGGCACATTTGTGTTTTATTGCCTGGAACGAGCCGATCACGCGGCCGAACTGCATCCTGAGTTGGCTGTAGGCAAGGGTTGAATCCAGCAATTGTTGCGCACCACCCACCATTTCATTGGCAAGGGCTATTGCAGCTGTATCTAACGTTTTAAGCAAGGCGTCACTTCCTGCTCGGGTGTCTGCATCAATACCATCGCCCAACAACGTTGCAGGAACATCTTTAAATGTTAGTTGCGTGAGCTTTCTTGTCGCGTCTACCGTATCAAGATTGTTTTTTACCAGACCGGTTGCATCATGATCCACAAGCGCCAGAACCAATCCTTTTTCATCACTCGTATTCTTCAACCTGGCGGCGACTACCAGCTTATCTGCGGTCAGCCCATCAATAACAAATTTTTTTTCACCGGTCAGGGTCAGGTGACCTTCATTTATCTGCGCCAACATTTCTATGCTGGCTGGATTCCAGCTTCCATCTGGTTCTGTGAATGCAAGTGTTGCCAGTGCTACACCACTGGCGATATCAGGGAGCAACTGTTGTTTCTGTTCTTCTGTCGCTCCGTTCAGGATAGCATTCGCACCGAGCACAACACTGGAGAAGTAGGGAGAGCAGAGAAGGGAC
>CAZAZB010000157.1:0-8987 GCA_964489485.1 uncultured Pseudomonadales bacterium
CCTTCTGCTCCCGCCTTCTGGTACCCTCGAGTCACCCAGGCACCCACACCTCGTTGGTCAGCAGCACAGTGTAAGAAGCTCGGGCGTTGCGATGATTACCCGGATGCGGTTCAAACGATCATGGAACAGGCCTGGGGGTCACCTATCTGGTATCTGCCAGACGATTCCTAACCAGGCGCAGGTGAGTATTGTTTCCAAACGTCAAAAAAACCCGCCTGGGGTTTGTATTTCCGTAACGCCGGTAAATCCGGATGTGTTTGCGCCTTCTCTGCGAAGTTCTGAAAATCCGATTCAGATTGCCATTGGGCATAGTTGAGCACGCGTTTGCCATCGCGGCTTTGATGAAGCCGACTCTGCACAAAGCCCGGCTGTTGGCTCAAGAAGGTTTCAATATAGTGCCCTATCTTCTCCAGCACTGCTTCCTGTTCATCCGGTTCAGTTTCAAAACTGACAATAACCGTAAAATAATCACTCATTTTGCAATCCTCGGTGGTGCGGCAACGATAAGATCTCCCCAATCTGAGGATAAGCCGCGAAATAGATCCCGAGCCGTATCTTTACCAATCCGGTCGGCTAGCTTCTCATTCAGGAATACCAGTATCTCAAGGACCTTTTCGCGTTGCGCAGATGCCTGCTCACTCAACGCATATTGCCTGGCGCGCTTGTCTTTGGGATCTGGAATCAGAACGATGACATTATCTTCGATAAGACCTTTGGCCATGGCATGAATGTTCTGCCGCGTGGTTCGCATCTCCCTGGCTATATCAGAGGGTTTCGTGGTGCCGTTAACAATATGTATCAACATCATTGCCTGCGTACGATTAACGACCTTAAGCCCTCTCGATGCAAGAATGGCCTGCAGACTGTTGTCATACCAGTCCACCGCGGCAACAAGACCTGCGAATATTCCCATGGCTGCATCTCGATTCGACATGCTTAATTGCACCCTCTAATAGACAGCCCATGATTATATAGGCTGTCCATCGAATCGGATAACATTCCTGCGGCAATGTTGCTGGAATTGTCCTTGGCATTGATCCGAAGAATTTATTTTAAAATCGCATCAATGCCTCAAAGGTCAGTGTTCGTCCACGGCTAAAGCTCACGAAGTTAGACCCGGCAATTTCATAGGCATGCTGCAACACCATCTTGTCGGTCAGGTTTCTACCCACAAAAGCCACTTCCCATGTGTCTGAGGGAGAAAAGAGTGCAAGACGCAAATCCCATTTGGTATATGCGTCCTGCACTCCCAGGGGGTGAAAGTCCTGGCGTACGGAGTAGTCATCGGAGTGATATATGGAAACCATGGCACTTACCACTATGGCATCAGAAATCTGTTTTTCCCAGTTTGCATTCAGGTTCATCTCCCAATCCGGGGTTCGCTCCAATTTCTCGCCGCTCAGATCTTCTTCGCCATCGACACAAGTTGGGTCTCTAAAAGTCCCATCCTCATCGATGACAACGCACTGGGCACCTAGATATTTGTCGTAAGTGGCATCGAGCAAGGCGAGTGATGCAGACAGTCGCAGGTTGCCTGTTGCCTGCCAAACGCCTTCAAATTCCAATCCCTGAATCTCTGCAGAAGCGGCGTTACCAATAATAAATCGTGTGCCATCGTAGGAAGAGGTTTGCAGGTTATCGAACTGCATATTGAACAGGGCAATATTGATTGTCGCTGCACCATCAAGAATCAGCATTTTTGTACCCACTTCGAAATTTTTTGCTTTCTCGTCCTCGAAGTCGAATACACCATTGCCCTCTTTCAAAGTCAGCCCATCAATCATATTCTGCGGTGTCACAACTGCCTGGCCAACAAACTCCTGGAGAAAAGCTGCATCCTTCTCCAACAATTGTGCACCCAGGCCGCCATCATTCGCCTTCAGGCCCCCAGGCTTGGAACCTTCTGCGTAGGCGACATAGAATGAAATACTATCGTTTAGTTCGTATTGGGCTCGAATAGACGGGTCCAGACTGTCATCTGTACGCTTCTCGGTAAACATATACTCTGGCGGTTGGTTAAACGCGGTCGGTTCATAGGTCGGATTACGTCCATCCAGGAATACAACCGGGAAGGCATGGCCTACACCTTTCTGATCTTCTTCTGTATAGCGCAAATCGAGTATAACTTTCAGGCGATCAGTGGCATTCCAGGTCAACTGACCATAAACCGAAAAGGTGTCGGAATCCCGCTGGAACTGCCGGTCACCACCGACCGGATTGGGGACAAGAAATCCGGGTACACCAACCGCCGGGAAAAAACCAAATGGCGAATACTGCCGCGTCTTGGTATCGGTCGATAAATACAGTCCGCCAACGATGTATTCGAAGGTCTGACCAACGGGTGAAAGCAACCGTAACTCCAGTGATTTCTGATTGTAGTCCTCCGATAGGGAGGTGTTCAGGAACAACTCAGGCACACCACTGACATCCAGATAATTTTCATATTCAAGACCCCAGTAGTTGGCGATTGCTGTCAGCGTATGCTCACCAAGTGCCGCATCCATGGTCAGCGTGAAGGAATCCGATTGCGCATCGTCGAAATCCTGCTCGTCGGTTCCGGTGCTAACACGACGAATCTTGTCGCGCTTAAATTCCGCATCTGCATCACCGGTAATACCACCAAACAATCCGGAACTGACCAATTGATTGGTTCTACCATCTATTCTGGAATCGCTGCGCTCATATTTGAATGTTGTCGATACATTGTCCGATACATCCCAGGCAAGAAGCGCACGCAAAGCGTAGTTATCAGTTTCTGGTTCATCCATTCCCGTGATCGGATTTTTGATAAACCCGTCAAGTTCTTCCTTCTTAAAAGCAAACCTGCCACGAACACGATCTGTTAGTGGGCCCGAGACCATACCACGTAATGTATAACCACCATTTTCTGCTTCATAGCCAGCACGAATGTAACCTTCAAACTCATCTGTGGGCTGGGCGCTGAGGACGCTAATCGCACCAGCGATAGTACTCTTACCAAACAGCGCACCCTGGGGGCCTCGTGCTACTTCGACTCGCGCAGGGTCCAAAAACCCGGCCTCCAGACAGCGAGATCGACCGCAGTAGACACCGTCATTGAAAATACTAACAGAAGAGTCGAATGCCAGATTAGTAACACCAGATCCAAGCCCCCTGATTCTGATCGCCCAGTTACCGAAAGTCGTCTGCACCGTTAAACCGGGAACATAGCTTTGTAAATCACTGACGTCTTTGATATTAAGATTATCTATTGTCTCACCACTAACAACGGCAATGGAGATGGGTACATCCTGCAAACTCTCAGAACGTTTGGTTGCAGTGACGATGACCTCTTCAAGGACATTTCCACCATTTGCTGCATAGGCACCAGGTAGATACAGGGTGCCTGCGGCTAGCAGCAGGGCGGCAGTTACGGGTAATCGACTGGGTTGTCTTTGTGACATTCGGCTCTCCCCCTTTATTATATTTTAATTAGCTTGCTAAGGTATTGTAATGAGCATAGGGATTTTATGTCAATATATTTTACGTTTAAATAATTAAGGCCTTACCACCAGATCGGTTTTACAATCGCCAGAAACCAGATCATCGGCAGGGTAATCCTGATGGTGGGCGAGACTATTTTGAAGAATTTCAGCTGGTCCGCACGCATTTTTTTATAACCCTCCGGATCTTCCAGTTTCCGTGCCTCTGCCCGGGCCGCGTAGTAGTGGCTAAACCAGATATCATAGGCTTCAAGAGGAATATAGATGACAATAATGAGTGATAGCTTCATGACGATCCAGGGATCAGTGAGGGACCATCCGCTGGCAAGGAACATCATTGGGCCTGTAATAAGCAGTATAGGCCAGGCTATATGTTCCAGGATGATCAGTTTATCTATCTGATCCCATGACCACCACATACGACGCTCCAGTTCTCCATTTTCAGGGTCAGCATTAGAGTCTTTCATGGCTCTGGCGACATAGACTGCAAAGGCAGGTGGCACCGCCATACCCCATAGAAAGGCAAAAAAGACATGAATAAATTTGATATACAGGAAGTTACTGGCGATAAATATCAACAGATTGTCAGTCATCTTAATCCTTGGAACAGAGTTTCATGGCGTGATCAAACATATTGCAAGATCATTTTTATAGTCAATTTAATTGACGTTATGAGAATAGTATTGAATACTTGTTATAGTAAATGCAACACTTCCTTGAATGAATCGTTAGAAGTGAACGTCCACTACGAACCCTGGAACGACACCGAACCCAGGTAAAAGATGTACAATATTAAGCCTGAAAAAGGCATTACACAGTAAGCGGAGATATCCAGCATGCTCAAAGCACACAATCGCACCCTTATCCTGAACGCCATTTGCTTTGCGATTTTTCTCATGCTGTTCGCCGCCATTCTCATGCGATGAACCTGTCTAACTTGCCAACCTGGTTGACCCTATCGATGCATTCGACATATCCAATAACCTTGTCCAAATGACGACCTTTAACAACTTCTCTTTAAACATTTACCCCAATCGGCTGGCTTATACACGGCCCTAACAGGAGCAATCAGTGTCTCTAGAAATACCTCTACTGCCTACATCACTTGTCGGAAGCTATTCACAGCCGGATTGGTTGATAAACAAAGCAAGACTGGGCGATCGCCTGCCAGCAAGAGTTCGCGCAAAGGAGCTATGGCGAATCGGACCAGACAATCTGGATGAGGCACACAATGATGCAACACTGTTAGCCATATTCGACCAACTCCGAGCAGGGGTGGATATACTGACAGATGGCGAAATGATGCGAGAGAGCTATTCAAATCGTTTTGCCAATGCATTGGATGGTATCGACCAGGAGAATCATGGCATTGCGATTGACCGGACCGGCAAGGAAGTCCCTGTACCCCGGGTTGTCGGTGAAATACGCAGGTTACGCAGCGTCGAAACCGAACATATCGCACTGATAAAGGCCTACACAGACAAACCGATCAAGATCACCCTGCCGGGCCCATTTACCATGTGTCAGCAGGCACAAAATGACTATTATGCCGACGATGAGTCGCTGGCCATGGCCTATGCCGACGCTGTCAACGAAGAAGTCAGAGCGCTATTTGAAGCCGGTGTGGATATTGTGCAACTCGATGAACCCTATGTTCAGGCGAGGGCAGAAGCTGCGCGGGACTATGCCGTTGCCGCCATCGATCGAGCACTAGATGGAGCAACCGGTACAACCGCACTACATGTATGTTTTGGCTACGGAAAACATGTTGATGAGAAACCCGTGGGCTACGCCTTTCTCGCGGAATTAGATAATTGTATGGCAGACCAGATTTCCGTGGAATGTGCACAACCAAGGCTCGACCTCTCTATCCTCAAAGATTTGCCATCAAAAACAATTCATGTGGGTGTGATTGATTTGCGCGACCAGGAAGTAGAAACAGCAGAGACAGTGGCAGCAAGATTGGAGGCCGCGCTAAAAGTCCTACCTGCCGAGCGAATTGTCGTTGCACCAGACTGCGGTATGAAATACCTGCCAAGGGATGTCGCCTTCGGCAAATTGCAGAACATGGTTTTAGGCAGAAATCTTGTTTTGAAGACTTCGCCTGGATAACCTGGTCCTGCCCTGCTAAACATCATCCTTCTGTGATGATCTCTTCCTGGCGCGCAAGCACCATTTACTGACCTCCTAATCAGTAATATTTCTCCTGTTTTCAACAAAACAACAGGAGTCAGTAATGTTCGATTTAGGAATCCGCAACAGACCGCAATCCATCAATAGCTTTAGGTTGCGATGCCTCTTAGGGCAACACAAATGGCTACGCATCAGTAGCGATATTTATAGCTGCCAGATGTGCGGTAAACAAAAAACACACCACACCAAATCCAGATTTCGATAGTCCGGGGTTGTGCCCTTGTTGGCCGCAAGCTGGCTCTGCGGTGGACGGAAAGCCAGCATATTTTCTTTACGAAACAACCGATTAAACAACCTATTAAAGAATCTACTGAAGAACCAACAGAAGATCCAACAGAAGGATCAACAAACATCACAGAGAGAAGCAAAGATGGCTAACTACAATATCGCTGAACAGAAACGAACCATTGCCAATATTCCTACCATGGAGAAATGCGAACGATTCATGGCAAATGTTATTCGCCTTGAAGTCTCCGAACTGGTACCCGAGGTCAACCGACGGATGATAGAAATTCGCACAGAGGCGAACAATCATGAGATTGTTCCACAACACCAAAAGGATGTAGATCATCCGCGGGTCGTCCAAAAGCTAGTATTCTGCCTTGCAGCCTATGAACAGACCCTGAAGAACAAGTATGCCGGAAGGATCCGACCACAAATAGCGGAACAGGGCTTTATTGAAACCGTTAATACGTTGGTTCAGCGAAGATCAAGATCAGAGGCATTCACCAAGTTAGTGGAAATTGGTCTGGATGAGTTTTTGTTTGAACAGGTTGTCGCTGAAAATCAGGACATATTTTCAGAGATGGCCGTCTCCATGAGTGAACAACGCCTGTCAGAATTAGTGCAGGGGCGCTAATGCCGTATTGGGGAAATAGGGCTTAACCAGACGTGCCCCGGATGCGTGTGAGCGGGGCAGAGAGGAACCGGTTATGACTGATCGGACTTCTTTAGTGTCGAGATGTGACAAACACTAACGTTTTTCCTCTGCTGCATCCCAGATATTGAGAAACTTATCGTCTCGACCAAGCACCGATTGTGCAGCGCTCTGCTTGTCGATGTGACCGATCAATCCCTTGTAAGTACCGTAGCCGACAAGATGTAAGAGCCTGTCTGAAAATGTCCTGGCAAGCTCTGTAGGTATACCGAGTTGCTGGTTTTCCTGCTGTCGAATAAAACCTGCACAATAGTTCATTGCAATACCAACACGGCGCTTCTGACTATTATTGGCACCACCACCATGCCAAAGGCTACCATTCCAGACCAGCAGGCTACCTCTTGGCATCTCGGCCGGTATGGTGTCATAGGACTTTCCATATTCCGGGGTTGTATCCCACCGATGGCTACCAGGAATAATCCGGGTTGCCCCGTTCTCTTCCGTGAAATCTGTCAGCGCCCACATAGAATTACAAACCACTGTCCGGTGAGGGCGTTCCAGGCCAATCAAAGTGTCATCAACATGTAGCGGCTGCGGAACCTCTCCTGGATCGATCGAAATGGATGAAAGAGAAGAGACGAGACAGCCTCGATCAAGCACACCCTCCACAATGGGCAACAGATTCTTATGAACTGGCACCTGCTGGAATACAGCCTGGCACGCCAGAAGATTATATATCCGAATCGTCGAATGGCCCTCAAAGGTATTGTCCCCGGGACGCACCTGATGATCATTTTCTAGTTGCAGAAGGCTGTCATTAAGCTGATCGATCAGTTCGGGCTCAATGGCATTTTCAATAACCGTAAAACCCTTCTCCTCGATCTGTTTGAGATGCGTGTCCCAGTTTTTTATAGAACTGTTTTTCATAGAAAACTACACCTTTACCCGGGTCATCACCCATTTCCCGTATATTGCCAACTATCAATCAAGGCAATGTTGATTAATTAACCTACCCACCCTGGCTTATTCAAGTGAGTTCCCGGGGAATGATCTACCTTTCCGGGTAGAACGGGCGGAGGAATCGCCTCTGACTAGACTTTAGGTATCCAATCGCTCAATAATGGTGCCGGTGCCAAGGCCGCCGCCACAACACATGGCAATAAGCGCATACCTTCCACCGGTTCGCTCCAGCTCGTGTAATGCGGTGGTAATCAGCCGCGCTCCGGTACTCCCGGTAGGATGACCGAGAGCAATCGCACCACCGTTAACATTCACTTTTGCTGGATCGATGCCCAGATCTTTCTGCCATGCCAGTACCACCGATGCGAAAGCCTCATTGACCTCAAACAGATCTATGTCATCAACGGTTAACCCGGCTCTGGCGAGTGCTTTTCGTGTCGCTGGAATCGGTCCCTTCAACATGGTTACCGGATCAACGCCAACCAGGGTTGTGGCAACTATTTTTGCGCGGGGTTTTACGCCAAGTTCTTGACAGGCTTTTTCCGACGCCATAATAATCGCGGCAGCACCATCAGAAATTTGCGAACTGGTGCCAGCTGTATGCGTTTCCTGACCGTCCACCAATTTGAGTCCGGCAAGTGTTTCAAGTGTGGTTGCGCGCAAGCCTTCATCTTTGCTGATAATCTGTGTTTCACCCGTGGGTTGATATTTTTCATCCAGTATAGGCGCCTCGACGGGCACTATTTCTCTGGAAAATCGATCTTCCTCCCACGCCTGTATTGCCTTTTGCTGACTTGCCAGACCAAATTGATCCGTGTCCTGGCGAGTCACCTGATACTCTTCGGCTATCATTTGAGCACCCATAAACTGACTGGTGGGCTGATAATGATCGGTATAACTTTCGCCCATGGGTGAACCATCTTTCATGTTAGAACCTAACGGCACACGACTCATCATTTCCACGCCACAGCTCATCACAACATCCTCAATACCCGCCGCGATCATGGCAGCCGCCATTGAGGTCGCCTGTTGACTGGAACCACACTGGGAATCAACGGTGGTGGAAGCAACTTCCATGGGTAATCCCTGGGACAACCAGGCGATTCGGGAGATATTGAAGGATTGTTCGCCCACCTGGGAAACACAACCGCCAATCACCTGATCAATCTTCTCCGCCGCAATACCACTTCGATCGAGTGCGCCCTTTTGGACAGCACCGAGTAAATCTGCGGGTTTCAATCCAGCCAGTCCTTTACCGCGTTTACCAATAGCACTTCGACATGCTTCTACAATATATACATCACCCATGGACAATTCCTATAAGACGTTAGTTGACTAGCCGGATAAAGGCCGACCTGAAATATTTTGAAACCCTAGAATAAGGCCTTCCGCCCAAATTCACAAACCGGGTGTCTGAACCAGGCAACGCTTATTTCGAACACATTCACAGGCAGCGTTTTAGGGTTGGACGTTTTAGGGTTGGACACCCAGCCCAA
>CAZAZB010000158.1:0-8962 GCA_964489485.1 uncultured Pseudomonadales bacterium
GGGGGGGGGGGGGGGGGTTAATATAGTTTACTATCCACAACACCTACTTAAGCTCACCTACTCGACCATATATTTCCCTACACGTAGCTCTTACGATCTGTTAACAGTCATTATTACCGCTTACCTGCCTGTTTTCCAAAGCACAAAATGCACATTGTATCTTGTATTTAAAGCATTGTGGTGGTCTTCTACATCGCTGGAATGTTGCTGGGAAATTGAGTGGTGTCGATGCGTTATCCGTGGATGTTAATGGTGGTAGGCTGGTTACTGCTTGGGTGTGAGTCAAAGGAGGTGAGTGTGGTTGTGGGTGTGGGTACGGAAGTGGATGGAATAGAACCGCCGGTTGCAAAAGAAGTGGAGAAGACACTTTCCATTCATGGTGATAAACGACGGGATGAATACTACTGGATTAGAGACGATGACCGGCAAGATCCGGCTGTTCTTAGTCTGCTCGCCGAGGAGAACGCCTATACCCATAAAATGATGGCGCATCTTGGCGGTCTTCAAGATGAGCTATTTGATGAGATATCCAACCGCCTTGTCTCGAACGACCGTACGGTGCCGGTGCGAACGGGAAGTTACAACTATTTTCGTGAGTACAAACAGGGTGGTGAATACCCGATTTATCTCAGGGCTCTGGCTAGTTCGCCAGAATCTCCGGATGTTCTTCTGGATGCAAACGAACTATCGAAGGGGTATGAATACTACCAGATAGGCAACTGGAGCGTCAGCATGGATGAGAAACTTCTTGCCTATGCGGAAGATACAGTGAGTCGTCGAGAGTATGTCATAAAAATAAAGAATCTCGAAACAGGCACGCTTCTGCAAGACACGCTTATTGATGTTGCACCTGGTATTGCCTGGGCAGCAGATAGCCGGTCCTTGTTTTATGTCGCCCAGGACCCGGAGACCATGTTGCCATTTCGAGTGTTCCATCATCAATTAGGTGCTGCTCAGGCTGACGATAAACTGGTTTATGAGGAAGAAGATGATGCCTTTTATACCTCAGTCAGGGTTTCCAGATCGAAAAAGTACATTGTTATCGCAATCGAAAGTACCGACTCCACAGAGGTGCGACTAATCAGTGCAACTGACCCGACGCAAGAGCCTATCGTTTTTCTACACAGGGAAGATGCCCATGAATATCGTATTCAGCATGTGGAAAATACCTTTTACATATTGACCAACTGGCAGGCTGAAAATTTTCGCCTGATGGAAGTCAGTGAAAAATTGATCGGCGACAAATCCGGATGGAAGGAAATGATTCCCCACCGTGATTCTGTACTCTTGCAGGATGTAGCAGTCTTCAAAAACCATATTGCGATTAATGAGCGGATCGATGGTCTTGTACAACTCCGTGTTATCCATTTGACTGGCGCGGATATTACTGACGCTGGTCAGGAGCAGATAATCAGTTTTCCCGATCAAGCCTACACAGCAAGCCTGCATTCAAATCCAGAGGTCGACACAGACAAGCTAAGATATGTGTACTCCAGCCTGACCACCCCCCAGTCAGATTTCGAGTTCGATATGGCAACCGGTCAGTCGACATTGCTCAAAGAAGAAACGGTGCTGGGCGGTTTTGATCGCCAACGCTATACCGCTAAGCGAGTGCAATTTGAGGCAAGGGATGGAACCTGGGTACCGATATCTCTGGTCTATAAAACCAGCTTATTTAAAAAGGGGCGAAACCCCATCTACGTCTATGCCTATGGTTCATACGGCATTGCAATTGACCCTTCATTTGTCTCCCGGCGGCTGTCACTTCTCGATCGTGGTTTTGTTTATGCCATGATTCATGTGCGTGGTGGTGAGGAACTGGGCCGGCAATGGTATGAAGATGGCAAGATGCTGAAAAAGAAAAATACCTTCAATGACTTTGTTGATGGCAGCCGATTCCTGGTGTCAGAGGGTTATGCGGATAAGGACAAGGTATTCGCTGTCGGTGGTTCTGCAGGTGGACTCCTGATGGGTGTTATCGCCAATGAAGCGCCGGAAGTGTATAGGGGCATTGTCGCCCATGTGCCATTTGTGGACGTTGTCACCACCATGCTGGATGAAACCATTCCCCTGACATCAGGCGAATTCAAGGAATGGGGAAATCCTAAAGACAAGGTGTTTTATGACTATATGCTCTCCTACTCGCCTTATGATCAGGTCAGCGCCCAGCACTACCCCAATATGCTGGTGACAACAGGTCTGCATGATTCCCAGGTGCAATATTTTGAGCCGGTGAAGTGGGTGTCCCGGCTGAGACGGCTGAAACAGGACGATAATCTCCTGCTAATAGACATTAATATGGAAACGGGTCATGGCGGTGCATCTGGTCGCTATGAGCGGCACCGTCTCGATGCGCTGGAGTATGCTTTTCTTCTTGATCTCGCGGGAAAGAGTCGTTAGCTTTTCTTGCAGCCAGACGTTATCTTACTGCTTACAGACCATGCTGTGATTAAATCAGGAGCCTTCATTGGAGTTAAGTCAGAAAGTTGAGATTCCGCTTGGTATCAAGCGTGTGTGGGAATCCCTGAATGACCCGGAAATCCTCAAACAGTGTTTGGCGGGCTGCGAGGAGTTCTCACAGACTGCTGAAGGTGAGTTTGATATTGTTCTGCTTGCGAAAGTGGGGCCGGTCAAGGCCAGATTCAGGGGTGAGGTTAAACTCAGTGAAGTTAATCCACCCTTTTCATATACATTGAGTGGTGGTGGCAAAGGCGGCGTTGCGGGTTATGCCAGGGGTGGCGCGGATGTTCTGCTGAGCACTGTGTCAGATGACAACCAGACCACTTTAATGACCTACGTCGTCAAGGCGAGCGTTGGCGGTAAACTGGCGCAACTTGGCGCACGTCTCGTCAATGGTGCGGCAAAGAAGATGGCCGATGATTTTTTTACAAAATTTGTGCGCCATATTTGCAACGACACTGAAGGGTTACTGGAGATCAAACTGGAAACTGTTAGTAGCGATAAAACAGCTTCCGCGTAATCGCATGATCTTGCGCTAAGGGAAAAGGACAAGAGGGAAACGAGATGGCAGACATATCGATAAGCTTAACGGTTAATGGCAAGGCTGTGACCCAGACCTGCCGGCCGAGCATGACCCTGGTAGAACTGATTCGGGAAAACCTCCAGTTAACCGGCACACATGTAGGCTGCGATACCAGTCAATGTGGCGCCTGCACCGTTCACATGAATGGTCGTGCGGTTAAATCCTGCACGGTGCTCGCTGCCCAGGCAGATGGCGCAGAGATAACGACGATCGAGGGTATTGGAGGGGGCGATGATCTACATCCTATGCAATCCTCTTTTCGCGAATGCCACGGTCTGCAATGTGGGTTTTGCACGCCCGGCATGATCATGTCAGCCATTGACCTGGTGAATCGGGAAAAGGAACTGGATGAACAAACGATCCGGGAAGGCCTTGAAGGCAATATATGTCGTTGTACGGGATATCATAATATTGTCAAAGCAGTCGAAAATGCTGCCAGCCAGATGAAGGAGTAGGACATGGTTGAACAATCTATTGGCAAGCGAGTTCTTCGCAAGGAAGACCAGCGATTCATTACTGGCAAGGGAAATTATACAGACGACATCAATATTCGGGGTCAATCCTATGCCTATTTTGTACGTTCTCCGATGGCGCACGCGCATATCAAGTCGATTGATGTTGCTGCTGCTGAAGTAAGTGACGGGGTCATTAAGGTTCTTACAGGACTTGACGTTGCAGAAGATGAGCTAGGCGCTTTGCCTTGCGGCTGGATGGTGCACTCGAAAGATGGTAGCGAAATGAAACAGCCTGCACACCCGGTGATGGCAGGGACCAAGGTCAACTATGCCGGCGAACCGGTTGCGCTGGTCATCGCAGAGACCTATCTGATTGCAAAGAACGCAGCGGAACTGGTTGAAGTGGACTATGACGAAATAGACGCGGTGGTCGATCTTGCCTCTGCGCAATCCGCCCCGGATATCTATGCCGATATTCCGCACAATACGGCGTATAACTGGGCGTTAGGTGAAAAGGATCCCACGTTTAAAGCCATCGATGAAGCACCGCATGTCACGCGAATCAAGATTACCAACAATCGCCTGATACCGAATGCGATTGAGCCCAGGGCAGCGATTTCTGATTTCAACCGTGGGACAGATGAATTGACGCTCTACACCACCAGCCAAAATCCGCATCTGGTCAGATTGGTTTTTACTGCATTCGTGCAATTGGCACCCGAGCACAAGATTCGCATCATTGCGCCGGATGTCGGAGGTGGCTTTGGTTCCAAGATTTTTATCTATTCAGAAGAAACAGCGATCTCCTGGGCATCCATGAAGCTCGGCATACCCATTAAATGGACCGCCGAACGATCTGAATCATTTCTAACAGATGCACATGGGCGCGATCATGTCAGCGAGGCAGCGCTTGCCATGGATGATAAGGGAAAATTTCTTGCGCTTCATGTTAAGACAACGGCGAATATGGGTGCCTACCTCACACTTTTTGCGTCATCGGTACCCACCTACTTATACGGTACCTTGCTGGCAGGTCAATATAAAACACCTCATGTATACGTCGAAGTGGATTCGGTTTATACCAATACGGCGCCGGTTGATGCCTATCGTGGTGCGGGCCGGCCAGAGGCAACCTATGTGCTTGAACGAATTGTGGAGTCAGCAGCGCGCGAAATGAAAATGGATCCCGCTGAAATTCGCAGGCTAAATTTTATTCAACCCGAAGATTTTCCGTATCAAACACCCGTGGCGCTGGAATACGATATCGGAGACTATGAGGCGAGCCTGGCGGAAGCGCTTAAGATTTCCGGTTACGCTGCCTTTCCAGAGCGCAAAGAAGAAGCTGCATCCCGCGGCAAATTACGAGGTATCGGTTTCAGTTGTTATATAGAAGCCTGTGGTCTTGCACCATCGCAGGTGGCGGGTTCTCTCGGTGCCGGGGTGGGACTCTGGGAATCAGGTGAAGTTAGGGTGAACCCCACAGGCAGCGTTACCGTCCTAACAGGTTCACATAGTCATGGACAGGGGCATGAAACGACGTTCGCTCAACTGGTAGCGAGCAAATTTGGAATCTCTGTTGATGATGTCGAAGTCCTTCATGGCGATACCGGCAAGATGGACTTTGGCATGGGAACCTATGGTTCAAGGTCATTGGCAGTTGGCGGGTCTGCGCTAAGCAAAGCAGCGGACAAGGTCGTTGCCAAGGGTAAGAAAATCGCCGCGCACATGATGCAGAGCGACGCAGAGGACATTGATTTTGATGATGGTGAATTCAGAGTGCGTACCAGTAACTTGTCAAAAACATTTCAGGAAGTCGCCTTCGCAGCTTATGTTCCACATGACTATCCGCTGGAAGAATTAGAACCAGGCTTGTCCGAAAAGGCATTTTACGACCCGGGAAATTTTACCTATCCGGCGGGCACTCATATCTGCGAGGTGGAGATTGATCCGGAAACCGGCGTGGTCGAGATTGTTAAATTCACAGCCGTAGATGACTTCGGCACGATCATTAACCCGATGATTGTCGAGGGCCAGGTTCACGGTGGTATTGCCCAGGGAATTGGCCAGGCGCTACTCGAAGCCTGTGTTTATGATGAAAATGGTCAATTGCAAACCGGTTCCTATATGGATTACTGCATGCCCAGGGCAGATGATCTGCCCTCGTTTGATGTGGGCCTGACCTGCACACCCTGCACGCACAACCCGGTCGGCGCAAAAGGATGCGGAGAAGCGGGCGCCATTGGCTCGCCACCTGCCATTATCAATGCGGTGACTGATGCCATTGGCATCATGGATATCGATATGCCAGCGACACCAGAAAAGGTCTGGCGCGCCATTGCAGAAGCAGGGAGGGCATAAGATGTACGATTTTAATTACCATAATCCAGAGACAGTGGCAGACGCCGTTAAATTGTTTGGCGAAGCAGAAGACGGTGTATATCTTGCCGGAGGACACACCTTGATCCCTTCAATGAAGGTTCGATTGCGCGCACCGAGCGATGTGATTGATCTGTCGGGCGTCGCCGGTATGACTGGAATCAATGAGGAATCCGGGCATCTGGTCATCGGCGCATTAACCACCCATGATACCGTTGCCACGTCAGATATCGTTCGCCGCGCAATTCCTGCCATCAATGATCTTGCGGGTGGCATAGGGGATGCCCAGGTACGTAACCGTGGCACCATTGGCGGATCGGTTGCCAATAGTGATCCTGCAGCAGACTATCCGGCAGGATTGCTGGGATTGGGCGCAACGATTCGAACAGATCGAAGGGAAATCAGTGCCGATGACTTCTTCACTGCCATGTTTGAGACGGCGCTTGCAGAAGACGAGATTATACAATCGGTGGCATTGCCCATTGTTGAAGCCGCGGCTTATGTGAAATTTCCCAACCCAGCTTCACGTTATGCAACCGTGGGTGTTTTCATCTCTAAATTAGGCAGCGATATCCGGGTTGCCATTACCGGCGCAGCGCCGAGCGTGTTTCGTTGTGAGGAGATGGAAGCGGCTTTGAGTCAGAATTTTTCAGTATCCTCACTGGATGCAATCAGTCTCGATGCGGATGACATGAATAGCGATATGCATGCCAGTGCGGAATATCGCGCCCATCTCTGTGTCGTGATGGCAAAGAGAACCGTTACCGCTCTGCTCTGAGGGAGCTGGAAATATCCAGGACTAAAAATGTTGACTCAACTATCTATGGTCTATGGTCTATGGTCTATGTTCTTGTCCGGGCAGCAGCGAGGAGCGCCCAGAGTTCGGTATCGAAGTCCGATCCTGCGAGTTCTGTTTCGTTACCGGGCCCACCGCGTCGTGCAATGACGGTGGACCAGTCTGGGATGATATAGATTTTCTGGTCAGCAAAACCAAGACAAGAAATCATATTGTCCGGTGCGCTGGGCACCATACTTCCTTTAAAGAGAGTGTCGACAAAGGGCTTGCGAAAACTTGCCTGGCCATTGATCCACCAGAGATGGCCGTAGGCAGGGTTTTCCGTTCCGGAAGAAGAAAACATAAAATCGAGAAAAGACTTGTCGGTAATAATATCTTTCCCGTTCCAACAACCATTGCCGAGAATCATTAAACCAAATCGCGCCATATCCCGCACGTTGGTTGAGATACCAGTCGCCGGGTCGCCGTAGGCATCTGTCATATAGGACCGCTCAACCCAATGTGTGACATTCATACCCGTGGGTATGGTAATCCACTCTTGCAGCAGGTCATCAAGTGTTCTACCTGTTACCCTCGAGAGGATTCGTTTCAGAATCTGATAGGCCGGTGTATTGTAATGCCAACTGTGCCCGATTGTGCCCTGGGTTTCCAATTCATCGTTCATGCCGGTGGTCATTGCCATCAGGTCTTTCAAGGTGACCCTGCTTTCGTCAGGCACTGTGAGTTTTGACCAGCCTGCCCCCATGTGCTGACCAACAGTATCACTGATGCGAAGGTGTCCTCGCGCCTGGGCAATACCTAACATAACAGCGACGATACTTTTCTGAGCAGAATAGATATCGCCCGCGTCATCTGCCGTGCAATCCCAGTAGGATTCTTTGACGATCCGCCCTTTGTAACAGACTAGCAGCTGTGTTGTATTCCTGGTTGCCGCGAATTCAAAAGCGTCGTCCAGATAAGAACTTTGCCATCCAGCCTCATCCATCTGTGCTGTTTCAAAGTCTTCACCAGGAAAGCTGATTGTCTGATTTGATCTATCAGCCATTGTGGCTGTCATGACTGATCCGCCTGTAACCCCCGGAGATGGTTCACGAATCGTTCCAAAATCTCGTAGGGCTGGCATCCCACAACATGGAGATCCATTGCGCTGAAAGTGGGTACGCCAGTGACGCCATTTTTCCAGGCACGTTCCCAGTCACTGTTGACCTGCGGGCTGAATACGCGTCCTTCGAGTACACGTCTTGCCTCATCAGTATCGAGCCCGGCTTTGTCTGCAATATCGACCAGAATGTCGATATTGCTGATATCAAGGTTCTCGACAAAATAGGCAACATAGAGGAGGTTGTGAATGGTATCGCCACCGGTTTGGGTATCCGCCCAGCTACCGAGTTCCTGCGCCAACCGGCTATTGTAGGTCATGGTTCTATCGCCATAGGCAAGCCCTGCCTCAGACATTCGATTGCGCATTTGTTCGCGCATTGCCTGTATCTCTTCCGGTTGCCGGTTTTTGAACAGGTCTGCCAGTGACTGGCCTTCCTGCGGTGTATCCGGGTGCAGAGGAAAGTGTGTCCAGTGAGTCTGGACATTATGTTCGCGCTTCAATCGTTCAATACTCACGGTACTGAGATAACACCAGGGTCAGATATAGTCAGTATAGATTTCGATGACGAGAGGCGTATCGGTCATATGGATTGCCTTATGAGTGATTGGGATGCCGAATTTCCGAGGAGGAAATATCCTGGCGAAATTCTGATTCATCTACAGTGAGGCAGATTTCACGTAGGTGCGTCGTTAACGTAACGTCCTTCAGTGAGAGGAATTCATCGCCACTTTGCCTGCCGAATACAAGAAATTGATTGCCATTGTCTGCCATTTCGCGAATTGCATCGTCCCGTTGCGCCTTATTATCATTGTAATACTTGGGTTGATCAATCCGTGTCAGCGTATCAATTCCAACGATGAATGTTGCGCCCGGAAAGATGCGACATTTTTCGACAAAGGTCGGGGCATTGGTATAGACAAACAACTGATCTTGTAGCAAGACTGATCGATGTTGCATTTCGATGTAGTCGAGTGGTGGCTTGTCTACATTGAAAACTGAAATTTCAAACGCAACCTCTGTGCCTATTGTTTTTTGCGCAAATTCTTTCATTGCGAGATGCCCCGCATGCAGTGGGTTAAATGCACCAGGGAATATGATACAGGAAGAATCCAGTTCTGCGGTTTTGTTCAAGCTACCGTTTAACAGTGATTGCCAGGTAGGGTTGGCCCTGTGGAAGGTGTCAGTAAATT
>CAZAZB010000159.1:0-2646 GCA_964489485.1 uncultured Pseudomonadales bacterium
CTGTATTTCATGGACACTCTGAATCTGTGCATATCGAGACCGGGACCAAGATCAGCGCACTTGCCGCGAAAAAGCTGCTTCAGGATGCCCCTGGCGTTGTGGTCATTGATGAACTTGAAAATGGAGCCTATCCCACGGCGGTTTCAGACTCAGTTGGTGAGGATCCTGTCTATGTGGGACGCATTAGAGAGGACATATCAACTGATTGTGGACTCGACCTCTGGATAGTATCCGATAACCTGCGTAAGGGTGCTGCTCTTAACAGTATACAAATCGCTGAAGTTTTGATAAAACAGCTGTAATAAGCGATACTTAAAGCAACTATTGGATACTCTTTCGAGGTTTTCCTGTCAGGGGATGGGGAAGACCAATTTCTTGGGTGTTCTATTTTTTCGCTCTAAGGGTATTCCAGTTATTGCATCGTCATGGTGCGATCGGTGTGAGGAGAGGTATAAAAATGATTCAAAGGCTCTTGTTGCTCACGGCAACGCTGGCGGCGCTATCGAGTGGATCGGTGTTTGGGCTTGGCCTGGGGGAACTCGAACTGGATTCGGCGTTAAACCAGGATTTTAATGCCAATATTGTTCTGACTGGTACTCGCGGTCTTGCAATAGAAGAGGTGTTACCCAATCTCGCTTCACAGGAGGATTTCAACCGCGTAGGTGTGGAAAGAAACTACCTCTTGACGAATCTAAGATTTAAGACCGTTCAGAACGATGACGGTACCCTGTCGGTCAAGGTCACGAGTAGCCGTCCAATTGTTGAGCCATTCCTTAATTTTATCGTGGAAGTGCTCTGGCCAAATGGCCGTATTCTGCGTGAGTATACTGTTCTGCTTGATCCCCCTGTATTTTCCAACCGGCAAATGGCACCGGTGGCTCCCAGTCAAACTTCCGCGAAACCGACTCCGTCTCAGGCAAGACCCAGTCCTGCAAAGGTCCCGCGCAAGGCAACACCCCGGGCGACGCCTGCCGCAAAACAAGCTGTCGCTGAGAAGCCAGGCAGCGTTAATACTCGCGTCACACCTGAGCGACCGGCTGCAACCCAGGAAGGCGGTATTTCTGGCGAAGAATATGGCATGACCGGAGCAGGCGATACCCTGTGGAAAATTGCCATGAAGGTACGACCGGATTCATCAGTTTCCATTCAGCAAACCATGCTGGCGCTTCAAAAAGCCAACCCCAATGCGTTCATTAACAACAACATCAACCTACTGAAAGCCGGATATGTATTGCGGATTCCCGATAGTCGCGAGATTCGAAGGGCGAGCATGTCAGAAGCAGTGGCAGAAGTTAGAACCCAGAATCGGGAGTTTCAAGATATTCGAGAGGGTAAATCCAGTGTCGCCCAGCTAGACGCGACGCGTCGTACATCTGGCTCTGGCAAGGCCGCAGGCGGTCGTGGCGATGGTGAGTTAAAGCTATTGGCAGCAAACAGAAGTGCTGGTCAGCGCGCAGGAGATTCCGATTCCCGTGCGGTTGCCCTGGAGGATGATCTCGCTGTTGCAAGAGAAGACCTCGATCGTGCTCGCCGCGCCAATACCGAGATCAGCGTCCGAATGGATGATCTTGCAGGGCAAATAGAAACGTTGAATGAGATCGTTAAGTTGAAAGACGATCAGCTCGCCGCCTTGCGGGCCCAGCTACAAAAATCCCAGGAACTTGTGAGTGAGCCTGCTGCTGTACCTGAACAGGCTCCGAAGCAAGGGTCTTTGCTGACAAATCCCATGGTGCTCATTGCTTTGGCCCTGCTCCTGGTTGGTGGTGTTGCTGGTGGATTGTTCTACATGCGTAGAAGGCAGCAGGAAGAAGGGTTGGGTGAAGAACTGACTGAGACGTCCGTGAGCGTCGAAGAAAGTATTCCCGAAGAGGAATCTGAGGACGAAACGGTTGCCGAAGAAGAGGAAATTGAGGAAGACGAAGAAGATGAGGAGTTAGCCCCCCAGACTTCTGATGTCATCAGTGAAGCAGAGATCTATATCGCCTACGGAAGGTTCCCCCAGGCAATCACATTCCTGCAAAATGCTATTGCTGCTGAGCCTGATCGTGCCGATATCCAGCTAAAACTTCTTGAGGTGTATGTTCAAACCGAAGATGCCACAGCCTTCAACCTTCAATTCGACGAACTGAAAACTATCGGTGATGAAGAGAGTATAGAGAAAGGCGCTGCACTACAGACCCAGATACCAGGTGCATCGGAAACCGCAGAAGCGGCCATGGAAGCGACCATCATCAGTTCTGAACCCATTGTAGCCATTGATGAACCAGAGGACGACGATGATGATCTGAGTTTCGATTTGGATGATCTCGATTCGGACACTGCGGATGATGATCTTGATCTCGGAGATGAGCTGGACCTGGATGATGCTGAGGATTTGGACCTCGATCTCGATTTAGATCTTAATGAAGACCTGGACCTGGATGAGGATCAGGATGCAACGGTAGAGATAGAGTCGCCGGTAGAAGAAGAGTCTGAAGAAGCGTTTGAACTAGAACTCGAAGACGATACGGACGAAACCAATTTTGACGACACACTCAACCTGGATACCGAGGCACTTGACGCCGAAATAGATCTGCCGAGTGATAATGACAGCCTTGAGCTGGATCTTGAAGACAGCCTTGAGCTAGATCTTGAAGATGGCCTTGA